>JBMZDY010000096.1:0-7242 GCA_049614585.1 Oceanihabitans sp. | reverse complement strand
GGATTAATTTCTTTTAGCAAATAACCATCTGCTCCTGCTTTAATTGCATTAAAAATATTCTCGTCGTTATCGAAAACCGTAAGCATTATTATTTTAATGTGTGGATATTTTTGTTTTACAATTTCTGTAGTTTCAATGCCATTTAATATTGGCATTTCAATATCCATTAAAATTAAGTCTAGATTGTGGTTTTCTTCTAATTTTACTAATAATTCAGATCCATTTAACGCAGAGTATTTATAGCTTAGATCTTCGAAAAAAGAAAGTTTTTCTCGAACTGTATTTATTAAAAAAGTATTATCGTCGGTTATTGCTATTTTAATATTCATGGAAAAAAGTTTCTAGCAAGTTAATTTATTAAAGCCTGCAAACCAATACGACAAATTACGTATTTACATTATTATTTTTATTGTAGTTCCTTTTTTTTCTTCCGAAATTATTTCTAATTCTGCTTGTATTTCTTGTGCTCTTTTTTTCATATTATTTAAACCATTCCCTTTTTCTATGGTATTTATATTGAAACCCAAACCATTGTCTAAAACACTAACGTGTAGTTGATTATTTTTAAAATGAACATACACTTCTATTTTAGATGCTTGTGCATATTTTACAGCGTTATTTACTGCTTCTTGCATAATTCTATACAAATTCATTCCTTGTACAGAACTTAGCTTTACATTGTCTTTTGTGCTTTCTTCTGCTTTAAACTGAAAGCTTATAGCGTCGGAAACCAAGTTCGCCTTATCTACAAAATTTGAGATTCTAGATTGTAAATCTTCTAGCGTAATTTTACTTTTATTCATTGCCCAAATGGTATCGCGTAACTCGTAAATAGTTGCTCCTGTAAATTGACTTACTACATTTAATTTATTATTTAATTTTTCTGGTAGTTTAAAACCGTATTTTAAGTTATCTATAGAAGATATAATAAACGTTAGTTGTGCGCCTATATTATCGTGCAGATCTCTAGAAATACGCAATCGCTGTTCTTGCAAACTATTTTGCGTTTCAATTTTTGCCAATGCATCTTTTAATTGGTTTTCTTTTTGAAGCTGGTTGTTTTTTAATTTTTGCTGGTTATAAATCAAGTATCCTAAAAGTCCT
The DNA here is from genome assembly GCA_049614585.1 of Oceanihabitans sp. Classification (GTDB taxonomy): domain Bacteria; phylum Bacteroidota; class Bacteroidia; order Flavobacteriales; family Flavobacteriaceae; genus Oceanihabitans. The sequence continues at coordinate 6,138 of JBMZDY010000096.1, read as the reverse complement.
AGTATAATGGTTGCAATTACTAACCCAAATAATTGGGTGTTTTTTCTATTTATACTAAGTTCTTTTTCTGCAATATTAGCACGTTGGGTTATTATTTCTTTTTCCTTTTTTTCAATTTGATATTCTATTTCTAATTCGGCTATTTTACTATTTGTATTTACATTGGTTACACTGTCTTCTAGCTTATTATAAATTATATGGTATTTTAATGCTTCTTTGTAATTTTTTATAGAGTTATTACTTTTATACAAATACTTCGCTGCATATTTTTTTAACGGATAGTATTGGTATGCATCCGACAAAACATAGGCTTCCATAAAATTAGCAATTGCTTTATGGTATTCTTTTTTAGCGTAAAATAAATCGCCTAGGTATAATTTAGAATCGGTTATGCCATAGATATCTCGTCGTTTTTGACGTATTACTAGAGAGCTATCTAAATACTTTTCGGCTAAATTATATTTCTTTGTATTTAAATACACATTGGCCAGGTGCGCATACCCAAATGGTATACCTACACTATCTTTTATTTTTTTTTTAAATTCTAAAGCTTTTTCATGATAAAAACGAGCGCTATCCCATTGTTTTTTCATACCATATAAAACACCAAAATTATCGTAATTACCATATAAACTTAAGGAATTGTCTTTATTTGCTTCTCGAATTTTAATTCCTTTTTGCATATACGAGAATGCTTTATCTAAATCTCTATGTTTTAGTTTCCAGCCTAAGCCAATATAAATTTCGCCAACTTTTATAGGCATTTTTAGTTTTTCGTAAATACGTATGGCTTGCAAGGACAAGTCTAATGCTTCCTCACTTTTTGAAGTAAAATGTAATACTAATATTTTTTGTTGCATAGCTTGTGCTAGTAACAAACTATCTTTTATAGATCTAGATATTTGTATTGCTTGATCTACAAGTATTTCAAAATTTTCGATATCGGCAACAGCTTTATCGTAAGGAACATTTACAATTGCTTTAACCTGTTCCCTTTGTGCAAGAACTGGATCGGGAATACTATCTTTTATTTGCGTTTGCGAAAAGACATTAATAAATTGTAGCAAACCAACAAATAGAAACAATCTTATTTTCATGTAGATAATTAAAAGATTATTGATATTAAGAATCTCTTAAAAAAAAAGCATCCATTTAAAATTTTTTAAAAAGTTAAATCGATGCTTTTAAGAATTATATTAATAGCGTTATCAATTTATAATATAAATCTTTATTATCGCTATTTATTCGACATACGGTGATTTTTTTTGATTAAACGCAACAAAAAGCATTCTTGACATTCAATCTTCTAATCTTTACAACAAGATTATATCTCACTCAGTATTAGAATAGTTACCTTCTTTTAGGTATAAATTACAGTACTTGTTTATCTAGATTAAACGAACCATCGGTAATATCTTTAATAGAATTATCGTTTAATGTGTTTTTACACATAAAGCTAAAAGTTCCTTTAATTTTAGTATCTGTTTCTTCAGAAATGTTTATTTCTCCTAATATAGAATCTTCATAAGGTGATTGCCAAGTTTCGGTTGAAGGATTGGTAGGATTAGAAACATCGGTTTCTGAATATGAAGCTGAAGCTACAAATATATTACCTCCAGAAATCTCGTAAGTCCCTACACCTTCATATCCATTAATAGTAAGTGTAATAGCTTTACCAGAACTGTTTGAACCAATAATAATAAGATTTAAACCATTATTTGCTATAGTTGCTGAAGACGAAATTTCTAAAGATGAGAAATTGCTGCCATCTACTTTTGCTGAAATAGTTCCAGAAGATGCACCTCCATTAGATCCGCCATCGTCGTCGCTAGAGCAAGAAGTTAAAGTAAACATTGAGATACTCAATAATAATAAAAATAGGTTTTTTAAAGTTTTCATAAGAAATAAATTTATTGTTAATAATACTCCAAAATTGCGCATATTATAAATATTTCGCAATACGATGAATTGCGTATATATTAAAAACCAGTAATTTAAAACTTAATATGTGGTACTTTTTTAGAAAGGGAATCCTGCCTTTCTTTTAATTGCTTTAAAAAATTTTGATGCGCTTTAGACTCTTTATTAAAAGCTTTATGCTGCAACCCCTTTTTTATAATCTCTACTTCTTTCATTATGCTTTTTGCAGATTGCGAAATCCAAACATCCAAAAACCTCTCCCAAATATATTGTATTGCAGTTTCGTTTGGGTGTATCATGTCTTTTTTATAAAAACGATAATCTCGAAGCTCGTCTAACAGGATTTCAAAAGAAGGAAAGTAAAACGATTGCTCATTGTTTGAAGCAGATTGCTCTTTTAATAATTGATGAATTGCTGTAATTAAATGCGATTTACTTTGGGTGTTTTCTATAAAACCATCCTTAACATGCCGTACAGGAGAAACCGTAAATATAATTATTGCTTTACTGTTTACATTTTTAATTTTAGAAACCATACACCTTAAAGAGTCTAAAATAACAGCAACTGGAAGCAACTCTTTTGTAAATTCTTTTTGAGGCACTTTATGGCAATTGGCAACAATTTTTTGGGTTTCTTTATTTTTGTAAACCCAAGCTGTACCAAGTGTAATTATAATGTGTTTTGCATTAGTAATTTGTTGCGATGTATTTTTTAAGCTGTTATTTAATTGCTTTAATAAAGTTTCTTTCGAAGCATTACTTAATTTAGAATGTGCATCAAAGCAAAGCCATTGTTCGTTATTAAAAAAAATATCCTCTTCAGTGTATTTTTTAGAATCGAGAGCGTTAGCAACTAAAGTTTCTATTGCTATAGGGTGAAACAAAATCCCGAAAGGGTTAACAGCATTTTGAAATTTAAAATAATGGAATTTGTCTCCTATATTTTCTGAAAAACAAGAACCTAGTAAAAAAACATTTGCGCTATAATCTATTAGATTACGCTCTTGTTTTTTTAATGGTATTTTGGTTTGAAGAATCACTACCTTTTATGTTTATTAGCCTTTTTCTTTGCTTTATATTTTTGCTTAATTAACTTTTCAGTATCATAAGTATACATATTATGACATCCAATATTATTTTCTGTATTAAATAATTTAATTTGTGTTTTAGTTTGAAAGTCTAACAAACCAGTTTCAACAACTTTATAGTCTAAATAATTAAGTCTTTTTTGTAGTTTTACTATTGTTTTTATTGTAGTATTTTTAAATACTTTTTGCCATTTACCTTCTTGACCATCTAAATTACATTCATTAAAACAATAGATAAACTTATCGCCAACTTTAGGATTTTTGGGGAGATTAATTTCTTGAGCTTTAGCTAAAAATGTAACTAAAAAAAATAAAAGCAATATTTTTTTCATAATAGTTTATGCTAAATATTTTTTAGCTTCCTTTAATGCCGCTTCAATTCCAGCAGGATTTTTACCACCTGCAGTTGCAAAGAAAGGTTGCCCACCGCCACCGCCTTGAATAAACTTCCCTAATTCTCGTACAACAGTTCCAGCATTTAAATCTTTTTCTGCAACTAACTCTTTAGATATGTAACAAGAAAGTAAAGCTTTTCCGTTTTGCTCTGTTGCAAATAATAAAAATAAATTGGTTTGATTTTGACCTAAATTAAAACACACATCTTTTATTCCTGCAGCATCTAAATCTAGTTTTTTAGCTAAAAACTGTACCCCATTAATTTCGGTTAATTCATTTTTTAAATCGCTAATAACATTTTTGGCTTTATCTTTTAACAAGCTTTCTATTTGCTTTTTTAAATCAGAATTCTCGTTTTGTAAATTTTGCAATGCTTTAACCGGTTCTTTAGCATTGTTTAATAAATCTTTCATTTTAAAATAAGCCTTGTTATTTTCAGAATAAAAGTCTTTAACAGCATCGCTTGTAATGGCTTCAATTCTACGTATTCCAGCTGCTACTGCTCCTTCTGAAACAATTTTAAAATGCCAAATATCTGCTGTATTTTTTACATGGGTCCCACCGCAAAGTTCTATAGATTTCCCAAATCGAATAGTACGCACTAAATCGCCATACTTTTCACCAAAAAGCGCCATTGCACCTTCTGCAATTGCTTGCTCCATTTGTATGTTTCTATTTTCTTCTAATGGTAACTTACCTGCAATTCGTCGGTTTACAAAATTTTCAACTTCCAATAATTGCTCTGGAGTAACTTTAGAGAAATGCGAGAAATCGAATCGCAAATATTTAGAGTGTACAGCAGATCCTTTTTGCTCAACATGCTCTCCTAAAACTTCTCGTAATGCTTGGTGCAATAAATGGGTTGCGGTATGGTTACACTCGGTTCTATAACGCTGTTTTGCATCTACTGCTACTTTAAACGTTTCGGTTAAACGTTTTGGTAAATTTTTTGTGAAATGAATAATTACATTACTTTCTTTTTTGGTGTCTAGTATATAAACTACATCGCCATGTGCATCTTCTAAATAACCCTTATCTCCTACTTGCCCTCCGCCTTCGGCATAAAAAGGAGTTAAATTGAAAACTAGCTGATACATTTCGCCATCTTTTTTAGAAGTAACTTTTCTATATCTTGTAATTTTCACATTAGCTTCTAGCCTGTCGTAACCTATAAACTCTTCTATGTCATCTTCAATTAGTATTGTCCAGTCGTCTGTAGACATTTCGCTAGCTGCACGCGATCTATTTTTTTGTTTTTGCAGTTGTTCTTGAAAACCTTTTTCGTCTAATTTTAAATCTTTTTCGGCTAATATTAGCGCAGTTAAATCTATTGGAAAACCATAGGTATCATAAAGTTCAAAAGCTTTTTCGCCAGAAACAATTCGGCTTGTTTTTGGGTTCGCCAATTCGGTTTCTATAATTACATCTAATAGTACTAATCCTTTTTCTAAAGTTCGTAAAAATGAAGCTTCTTCTTCTTTTATTACGTTTTCTATTAATTGTTTTTGAGCTTTTAATTCTGGAAAAGCAGCTCCCATTTTTTTGCTTAATACTTCAACTAGCCTGTAAATAAATGGTTCTTTTTTATTTAAAAACGTAAATCCGTATCGAATGGCACGTCGTAAAATTCTTCTTATTACATAACCTGCACCTGTATTACTAGGCAACTGCCCATCTGCAATCGAGAATGCTACTGCTCGAACGTGATCTGCAATTACACGAATTGCAATATCTGTTTTCTCATTTTTCCCATAATCTTTACCTGTTATGGTTTCAATCTCTCTTATTATTGGAGTAAAAACATCGGTATCGTAATTAGACTGTACATTTTGTAATACCATACAAAGTCGCTCAAACCCCATTCCGGTATCTATATGCTTATTTGGTAAGTTTTCTAAGGTTCCATTTGCTTTACGGTTGTATTGCATGAATACAAGGTTCCAGATTTCCACCACTTGTGGGTGGTCCATATTCACTAATGTTTTACCATCTACTTTAGCTTTTTCTTCGGCCGATCGAATATCTACATGAATTTCACTACAAGGTCCACAAGGTCCTTGCTCGCCCATTTCCCAAAAGTTATCCTTTTTATTTCCTTTTAAAATTCGGTCTTCTGCAATATATTGTTTCCAAATATCGTAGGCTTCGGTATCCATTTTAAGGTTGTCTTTATCTTCACTACCTTCAAAAACAGTAACGTATAAAATATCTTTATCTATTCCGTAAACATCTACTAATAACTCCCATGCCCAAGCAATAGCTTCCTTTTTAAAATAATCGCCAAAGCTCCAATTTCCTAGCATTTCAAAAAGCGTATGGTGATAGGTGTCGTAACCTACTTCTTCTAAATCGTTGTGCTTTCCAGAAACACGTAAGCATTTTTGAGAATCGGAAATACGATTGTTTTTTGGCTGTGCATTACCTAAAAAATATTCTTTAAAAGGAGCCATACCCGAATTTACAAACATTAAAGTTGGGTCGTCTTTTAAAACCATTGGAGCAGAAGGCACAATGCTATGCTTTTTCTCTTTAAAAAACTGTAAAAAAGTTGCGCGTATATCTTGAGATGTCATGTTCAATTTTATATTAAGCTTATCTTAAAATTTTAATTGCATTAAAAACAATTAGTATATTTGTTTGTTTTTGAGTTTCCTCTTTTAAAAGAAAACTAATTTAACAAGTGCAAAAATAGTATAAATTAGATAATGAGTAAGGTAAAATATTATTATGATTC
>JBMZDY010000095.1:0-7309 GCA_049614585.1 Oceanihabitans sp. | reverse complement strand
TTACATACAAACAGGCTTTGTTTTGGATTATGAATTTTTAAAAAGAAACCATTTTTTTTCAGGAGCTTGTAAAGAATCGTAATATTTTTTTGCAAGCGATGTTTCGGTAAAATGATCGTTATCCCCATGCATAATATAAACAGGGATTTCCCATTTAGGAACATCTCGCATTAGATTTACATTATAGCAGGTAGGCCATAATAATGGAAATGCAGGGCCTTTTTCTGTAGTATTAAGCTTTTCACTAAAAGTCATACCATTGTCTAATAAAAGAGTTTTAAAACCACTTAAATCTGGATTTATTCTTGGTCTTGCATATTTGGTAACTATATTTCGTTGTATGTTACATGCTTGTGCCATTTCTGCATTCGATTTATTAAGATAAGGAGGTCGGCCTATTTTTTTTAATTGCTGTAAAGCAGTTGTATCGTTTTGTTTTTTTGCTTCAGCGAATACAAAATCGTAAGAAAGTATTTCGGATTGTGGTTGGTTTGCCATTTGGCCAATACCTATATATGCATGAAAATATTCTGGATTTTCTTGTACCATAAAAGCACTAACTGCGGTTCCCCAAGAGGTGCCTTCAATATATATTTTTTCTTTTTTAAATTCTTTTCTTAAGTATTCTACAACGGCTTTTCCGTCTTTTTTTATTTGCGATAAAGTAATTGTAGCATCTGGAATATTGGTTGTGTATGCTGCACCTGCACCTCTTTGTTCCCAATAACAAACGGTAAATAAATCTTCTAAATCAAAACCATTAATTCTAGAAATTACTGGAGGGTTTGCACTTCCTGGTCCGCCATGTACTCGTAACAATACTGGATTGTTTATATTTTTTCCTCTTAGTGTTATTCTTTGTGCTACTCCATTAATAACTATGTTTTCGTGCTTTGCTATACTATTTGCAATTACATTGCCATTAGCATCTAAAAAGGCTTCCTGTTCTCCAGAACTGTTAATTCTAATAATAAGTAGAACAATTGCAATACATGCTATAATTGTAACGAGTAGATATAGCAACCATTTCCCAATTTTTTTTAAAGTTTTCATAATCATATTTTATTTAGATATTAACTAGTACATTTTTTATTATGCAATTTGCTTCTTGTATTTTTGGTTAACCTGCTATTAACACATTTCTTAAAATACTTTTCCCAACTATCAAATAAGATTATTTTTTTAATGTATTTGTATCTTATTTTTTTACAATTTTTTTTACTTTAAAATTGTTATTAATATCTATAACTTTAATAAAATAAACACCTGGATTTAATGTGGAAATATTTATTTCGTTTGTTTCTTTAGTTTTCATTATAGATTGTCCCAATTCATTAAAAACTGTAATTGAAGCTATTTGTGACTTTGTTTTTATATAAATTATATTTTGGGATGGAATAGGAAAAATTGCAAAATTTATAATTGAAGACGCTTCACTGCTTAAAATAATAGTATCGTTTTCATACCAAGAAACTCTATTTGCTTGAAAAACATCTTCTTCAATAATATATGCCGAAGAAATTACATCCATATCGCCATCGTTATCCATATCTGCAAAGCTTACACTATTTGCTCCAGACGCATCGCTAGAAATAATTTGTTCTAATCCAAAGTTTCCTTGCCCATCGGTGTTTTTATACCAAGCAATTTTATTATCATTATAAGAAGCAGAAATTACATCTATATCTCCATCATTATCTAAATCTGTTGCAGTTACAGCCGAAGCACCTATAGCATTGGTTGTAATCACCAATTGGTTTCCAAAGCTACCAAGTCCATCGGTATTTTTATACCAAGCAATTTTGTTATCATTGCTAGAGGCAGAAATAACATCTAAATCTCCATCATTATCTAAATCTACAACAGTTACAGCGGTAGCACCTAAAGCATTTGTAGATATAATTTGTTCTGCTCCAAAATTGCCTTGTCCATCTGTATTTTCGTACCAAGCAATTTTATTGTCATTGCTAGAAGCAGAAATAATATCTATATCTCCATCGTTATCTAAATCTGCTCCAGTAACCGAAGAAGCACCATTAGCATTAGTAGTTATTATTTGCTCTGCTCCAAAATTCCCTAGTCCATCGGTATTTTTATACCAAGCAATTTTATTATCATTACTTGAGGCTGAAACTGCATCCATATCACCATCATTATCTAAATCTGCAACAAATACAGATGCAGCACCATCGGCATTAGTAGAAATAATTTGCAAGTCTCCAAAATCTCCAGCAGCATCAATGTTTTTAAACCATCCTATTACATCATTATCACTTGAAGAAATAAAAATATCTTTATTAGTATCATTATCAATATTTGCTGTTGTGATAGATGAAAAATTATAAGAACTATTTGTAATACCAAATTGATTAGTATTATTCCATTCATCAAAATTATTATTTATATTTTCAGAATAAGAGATAATCCATTTCTCTGAATGAATAATATCCATATCTCCATCGTTATCAAAATCAAGTGGGATTGCATAAGTAGGATGCCATAAAATTACAATTTCTTGAACAACAATATGCTTTTCGAAATTTTGAGCAAGCGATGTAAAAATGGTTGTTATAAACAATAATAGTGTAAAGTGTTTTTTCATTATTACTCTATTTTAAAAGTATAAAAGATTTGTTGTTACCAATTAAAAAAAACTTAAAAAAGGCTTGAAATTTCGAGGTGTTATGGCTTTAAACAAATATAATTAAAAATTTTCTGTAGCTAGCTAAAGGTTTTCGCTCATTTCAAAAACAATTTCTCCTCCTTTAATAATGTCGTTATGCGATAATAGGTTTCCTTCTAATTTTTTTCCGTTAATAAAAACCTGTTTCACATATATATTTTTTTGGCTTTGATTTTTAGCCTTTATTAATAAAGTGTTTCCATTTTCTAAATGGATAATTGCTTCTTTAACCAGCGGACTTCCTAAAGCATAATTGGTAGATCCTGGAGTTACTGGATAAAACCCCAGACTACTAAAAATATACCAAGCACTCATTTGTCCTGCATCGTCATTACCACATAATCCATTTACAGTTGGAGCATACATTGTATCCATTATCATACGTACTCGTTCTTGTGTTTTTTCTGGATGACCTGTCCAGTTATATAAGTACGGAATATGATGACCTGGCTCGTTACCGTGAACATAATTTCCAATAATTCCATCTCGTGTTATGTCTTCATGCTTTGCTATGTATTTTTCGTCTATTTTCATGGTGAATAGCGAATCTAAATGTTGTGTAAATCTTTCTTTACCACCCATTATATCTATCATATTAGAAATGTTTTGTGGCACATATAAACCATAATTCCAGGCGTTCCCTTCAATAAATCCTTGCCCATGAGTATCCATAGGATCGAAATTTTCTCTAAAATTACCGTTTGCTAATTTTGGTCGCATGTAACCACTTTTAGCATCAAATACATTTTTGTAATAGGCAGAGCGTTTTAAGAATTTATTGGAAACTTTTTTATTACCAATTTTACTTGCTATTTGCGCAATACACCAATCGTTATATGCATATTCTAAAGTTTTAGAAACAGCAGAATGGCTTTTGTCGTCTGGTACATATTGGTAATCTATATAATCGCCTAAGCCATCGAAATACCTAACATTTGCAGTGTTTACAGATGCTTGTAATGCATGTTTATAATTAAAATCGCCAACATTTTTTGCCATTGCATCTGCAATTACAGAGGTTGCATGGTAGCCAATCATGCACCAATTTTCGTTTGCATAATGCGACCAAATAGGAAGCATATTGTGTACACTTTGATCGTGATGCGCAAGCATAGATTTTATCATGTCGTTATTACGCTTGGGTTGCGTAATATTAAATAGAGGATGTAATGCTCTATAAGTATCCCAAAGAGAGAAAATGGTATAGTTTGTAAATCCTTTAGAAGTATGAATATTTTGGTCAAGTCCTCGGTATTGCTCATCTACATCTTCGTAAATAATAGGAGAGAGGTTGGTGTGGTACATTGCTGTATAAAAGTTTATTTTATCGCTTTTATTAATAGATGTTATTTCTATTTTTGAAAGCTCTTTATTCCACTTTGTTTTGGTTTCTTCTTTTGTTTTATTAAAATCCCAGTGTGGAATTTCTGCTTTTAAATTTTTTAATGCACCAGCAGTACTAACAGGCGATAAAGCGAACTTGATATTTATTTTTTCGTTTTCTTCTGTATCAAAATTAAAGTAAGCACGTAAGTCTTTGCCTGCCATTTCTGGAAAGTTTTCCAGTTGATTAAAACGCCTATAAAAACCATCATATTTTATAGAATCATATTTTTTATGACCATAGCTTTTAAATGCTTTTGAAAATTGCATAGCAAAGAATACTTTTTTATCTCTTGCCCAACCTTTTGTTTGTCTATAGCCAGTTACTAAAGAATCGTTTTCAACTCGAATAAAAGTCCAAACGTTTTTATTATCATGATGGTAAACATTATACACCATGTCTAGTATAATATGCGCATTATTAGATTTTGGAAATGTATATTGATGAAATCCTACACGTTCACTTGCAGTAAGTGCTGCTTTAATACCATAACTATCTAAGTTCACTTTATAATATCCTGGAGATGCTTCTTCTAAATCGTGAGAGAATTTAGAATAAAACCCTTTGTTTCCTTCTTTTGTTTGTAAAGGGTCTAGAATTAAATTTCCAGTTGTTGGCATTACTAGAAAATCGCCTAAATCTGCATGACCAGTACCACTAAAATTGGTATGGGCAAAACCTATTATAGTAGAGTCTTTGTGTTGGTAGCCAGCACAATAAGCATAAGTTTCTGTATTGTAATTACCATCTTCTTGAAATATAGCTTCAAAATTTGTTTGAGGACTTAATTGAACCATTCCAAAAGGAGTTGTTGCACCAGGAAAAACATGACCCATTTTACTGGTTCCTATAAAAGGGTTTACATATTTTGTATAATCAATATTTGTTTTTTTTATGGCGAAAACATTTTCTTCCTTTTGCTTACAAGAAGTATATATTATTGCAAAAAGTAATAATGGTATTAGTTTTCTCATTTTATTGGTTTTAATTAGATAGAGCTAGTAAGGAAATTAAAAATATATTTTATATGAAATAAAATAAGGACAATAAAGTGGTTAACTATTCTCTTTTTTTATTCTTTTCCTTTCTTGTTTCATGTACTTTGTTAGCTTTATTTTATTTCTTTTTATAGAACAATAGTTTAGAAAGAGAAGCTTTGTTTTTTTATGTAATTCGGTTACTTCTAGATTGTCTTTTACCAAGTTATTATCTATTGCAGTTTTTATTAAACATACAAAATACAATATGGCCAAATTGCCATTATTGTTAGTTAATTGTTCGTAATCTTTCCCAAAATCGGTAAGGCTATATTTGGGGTTTTTCTTTGCCCATTTAATTAGGTAAGTTCCAAAATCTTGTTTTTCTGCTACACTGCATAGTTTGTAATCTTCATCTAGCAAATGGTTTACTATTGCTAAAACTTTTGGTTCTTGTTTTAAGTAATCTTGTTTTGTATTAAAAGTAATGTTGTTTAAATAACTATAGTCTTCTTGGCTAAAAATTGCGCTGCTAAAACAGGCTATTGTTAAAATTATTAAAAGTGATTTTTTCATTTTGTGTTTTGGGTGTTTTATAATTGAATGCGTTAAATAATATAATTTAATTATTTCGCTTAAAAATAGCTTGTTTTTGTAAGAATGTAATGGAGTTGCTATCTGAATAGTTTCTATTCCATTGCGTTTCAAATTCTGGCTTAAAAATTTTATGCATCTTATCTAATTCTTTTTTTGAAAAACTATCTGGTAAATGATATTGCTCATCTTCGATATAAAATAAATTTTTATAATCATCAAATACCTCAGAAATAAAAACCGCTCGTAAACAGGTGTTTTTTTTGTCTAATTCAAAATAGCAGTCTACCTGATTAGAATCTTGATGTTTAAAATATGAATTCATGTAATTATATTAAAATAATACTCTTCTTACTTTATGTAAGGTTTAAGCTACTAATTTAAAAAAAAATAATCGGTAAAAATTTAGAAATTTAGCATTTATAAGTAGGAGAGTAGTTGCTAGTTTTTACTTGTAATTCGTATTAAATGTTGCTTTGTGTATATTATTTAGTGTTTAATTCTTTTCTTCTATTATATATTGCTATTCCATAAGAAAGCAATAATGGTAAAGATAAAAACAACGAAATACCAGTTAGTAGCATTAATACCATATACGAGCTATCGTGTGGTGTTGGGTTACGCATGCCACCCATAATATTAAATACAACTCGATGTAAATTTAGCATGGTTAATGCAGATATAATTAAGCATATTGGCATTAAGGTAACTGTAACAATATTAGCTATACTTAATTTGGTAAAGCGTTTTAAAAAATAATATAATAAGGCTAATCGCCAAGCAGCTACTATGGCTAAAAACCAAACGTTTATAGTGTTTGAAGTTTCTATAGAAAGAAATTTTTCTACTGGAATGGCATAAAAAATTGCAGGGAATGAAGTAAGGCTAATAAAAGTTAACACTATAAAATAACTCCAATTATTTATTTTAAAAGGAATTAGAATTAGCCAAATAAATAATGCTAATGCAAAAATGTAAATTACAGACCCTAATCCTAAATGTTGCATTAAACTTGCGCCACTATCGTCCCAATACCGTCCCATACCTACTAGCCAGGTTCCTGCTAAACCTAAATAGAAATGTTTACTATTAAATTGCAACATTTCTGCTCTTGTTAACTTAAAAGTTAATAGCTTAATTATAGTGTTAAATAAATGCATAAAAGTTTATTTTCGGCAAGTATTCTTTTTTAAATTTTAAGATGTTATCTGTAATGCTATGCAGTAGGGTTTTTTTAGAATTACCAAGCATTTGTTGCGTGTATTATTTATTTACAATCCTGTAATGCTTTACGATATTCTTTTGCAAATTCTTGATATTCGTCTTTATACTTTGTTTTGAGTTTATTTTTCATATTACCAATTTTTGCTGCTTTTTTACTAATCTTATCTGGTTGCGATTTTGGCATTTTTTTTAACTCACATTCTAAATTTGCTAGTTTTTTTGCATCACTTTCTAGATCACTGCAAGAAGTAAGTAGTAGTAAACCCAATACAGTTATAATAAAAACATTTTTCATAAATAAAGATTTAGTAACCTTATACCAATTTTAGTTGGTTTTGGTATTTATCAAATCAGCAAAGAATTTTTTCCTAAACAGAACAAAGAACCAAGTGGGGTTATAGTTGGAGAAGAGTTATTGGAAGCAAAAAAAGATAGTGTTGCCTTACA
>JBMZDY010000094.1:0-7320 GCA_049614585.1 Oceanihabitans sp. | reverse complement strand
GTGTAAATATCCTTTAGTATGTATTTTGGTTTTTGACGCAGATTTTCCCGTTGGGTTTGTTTTTAAATCTACTATATCAATACGTTCTTGCATAAAAAAAAGCCTCTAAAAAGAGGCTGTTTTAAGTTTATTTAAAATACGAAAAAGTATCTCCATCTTTAATGTTTAACAATGTTTCGTAAATCATTTTAATTACATTTTCTACGTCATCTTTATGTACCATTTCTACTGTGGTATGCATATAACGTAAAGGTAAAGAAATTAAAGCAGAGGCAACACCACCATTACTATATGCAAAAGCATCTGTATCTGTTCCTGTAGCTCTAGATAAAGCAGAACGCTGAAAAGGTATGTTTTTAGCTTCCGCAGTTTCGGTAATTAAATCGCGTAATTTTTGTTGTACTGCTGGCGCATAAGCTACAACAGGACCTTTGCCTAATTCTAAATGGCCTTCTTTCTTTTTATCTATCATTGGCGTGGTTGTGTCGTGGGTAACATCTGTAACAATTGCAACATTAGGTTTTATTGTTTCGGTTATCATTTGTGCACCACGTAGTCCAATTTCTTCTTGTACCGAATTGGTAATATATAAGCCAAATGGTAATTCTTTTTTGTTTTCTTTTAATAAACGCGCTACTTCAGCAATCATAAAACCACCCATTCTATTGTCTAATGCGCGACAAACAAATTTGTCTTTATTTAGAATATGAAATTCATCTGGATAAGTAATAACACAACCAACATGAATGCCTAGTTTTTCTACCTCTTTTTTTGTGGTACAACCACAGTCAATAAAAATATTATCTGGTTTAGGCGCTTCTTCTTTCGCTCTATTTCTTGTATGTATTGCTGGCCAACCAAATACGCCTTTAACGATACCTTTTTTTGTATGAATATTTACAATTTTACTAGGTGCAATTTGGTGGTCGCTACCTCCATTTCTAATTACATAAATTAACCCGTTATCGCTAATGTAGTTAACATACCACGATATTTCGTCTGCATGCCCTTCTATTACAACTTTGTATTTTGCTTTTGGGTTTATTACACCAACTGCCGTTCCATAGGTATCTGTAATAAATTCATCTACATATGGTTTAAGGTAATCCATCCATATTTTTTGCCCTTCCCATTCATAACCAGTAGGAGCAGCATTATTTAAATATTTTTCTAAAAAGGTTATCGATTTTTTATTGAGTATACTTTGTTTTGCCATGTCTATAATTTTTTACTAAAATAATAATATTAATAGTATTTTAAGGATAATGCTCTAGTAAATTATTAATTTTGAATATTGCTTTTGGAACGATTTTGGTATTTTAAAAATAAATTAATTATAATTCCGTTTTTACGGAAACAACCATGAAATATATAAGCTGTCTTTTTTTACTTTTTCCTGTGTTTCTATTTGCTCAAATTAAAGAGATAAAGCAGGATTCTACCGAGTACGATTATATAATTGTTGCTGGCGATTCTATTGCAAAACAAGAAATAGGATTAGAAGAAGTAATGCTGCTTCACAAGCTTAAATTTAATAGTACAAAAGACCGTAGGCGTTATTTAATTTTACGTCGTAAGACTATTAAAGTATATCCTTATGCAAAATTAGCAGCCGAACGTTTGCAAACCATGCAAGAACGAATGGATGGTATAAAACGAAAAAGCTTAAAAAAGAAATATGCCAGACGAGTTCAAAAATATATAGAAGAAGAGTTTTCTGAAGAATTAAAAAAAATGACACGTACCGAAGGGCAAATATTAGTAAAACTAATTCATAGACAGACCGGAGACACTGCTTTCGATTTAATAAAAGAATTGCGAAGTGGTTGGCGTGCTTTTTGGTTTAATAACACAGCTAGTCTTTTTAATATTTCCTTAAAAAAAGGTTTCGATCCATTACATGAAAAAGAAGATTATTTAATAGAAGATATTTTACAACGAAATTTTCAAAGTGGTCGTTTAGAAGAACAAAAACCTGCAATGGATTTAGATTTTTATGCACTTACAAAAAAATGGCATTCCACCAAATAACTTATGCGCAAACAAAGTGTTTTAGAAGAGAAACTTAATGCAATTACACATGCTATAGGAGCATTACTTGGTATTGTTGGTTTGATTTTACTTTTACTTCAAAATAGCCATAAAACCAATTGGAGTTTGTTTAGTATTTTAGTTTATGGCTTGTCTATAATTGTATTATTTACTGTATCTACTTTTTACCATGCAACTACTAGTGAAGATCGAAAATATACGTTTCGCATACTAGATCATATTAGTATTTATTTTCTAATTGCAGGAACTTACACACCTGTTTTGTTAATAGTATTACCCAATAGCTTAGGCTGGCATTTGTTTTGGGCAGTATGGGGAATTGCTTTTTTTGGTGGTTTTTTAAAAATATTTTTTACTGGAAAATTCGAAACCATTTCGGTGGTTTTATATCTTGTAATGGGCTGGCTTATCCTTTTTGATTTATCGGCATTACAAGAAATGATGTCTTTTAATGGCATTGTATTACTAGCTTTAGGAGGCTTAGCATATACTGGCGGAATTGTTTTTTATGCCATAGAAAAAATTCCTTATAACCATGTAATATGGCACCTTTTTGTATTGGCAGGCGCCATGTTTCACTTTTTTATGGTTTTGTTATTTGTAGTTTAAAATACTACATCTTGTTAAATGTTAAGAATAGCATACATAAAAAAAGCACTTCAATAAATAATTGAAATGCTTTTTTGTTAGTTGTTTTAATTCGAATTTATTTTACAATTAACTTTTTAGTAATGGTATGTTCTTTTGTTCGAATAGTTACAAAGTAAATTCCATTAGAAAGATTGCTAACATTTGCTTTTATACTAGAATTGCCTTGTTGCATAGTTTGTTGTGATGCTATCTTTTTTACTTCTTGACCATATACATTGTACAAAATAATATCTGCAATTATTGGCTTTTGAGAATTCCAAATAACAGAAAACTCGTCATCTGCAGGATTTGGTGTAATTAATAAGGAAGAAGCAATACTTTCATCGGCAACAGATAAAGTTGCTGTAGATAAATGCTTTCGTTTAGCATTTAATATTTCGCGACCTCCAATTACAGGGTCGCTATACGAAACAAGCCCAGTAACCGAAATTTGATTTTCATCGAAATTTGCAGGAACAACATAACTAAAAGTTTCAGAATATGATGAAGCTGGGCTTACAGGCGAAGGTATTACGCCAGCATTTCCATAAACTCCTGGTAAATTAGCACGAAGTACATTGGTATGGTTAAAGCCTACTATTGGGTCGCCAGCTCCTTCATAAGGATGGCCAGCAGTAGTATTTAAATAGTTTACTTGGTCGTATCCAACTCCAGAACCAGTAACATTATTTTCTGTAATTGCTAAAATAAAGCGCATATCTCCAGCAGCATAATCAACAAAATTTGCTGTAACAGTAGCATCTATAGTTCTTGTAGTAGGATTATAAAGGAGTGCTAAATCTACCTCTACTGGCGTATATTTTGCTAATTGAATGTTAACATTGTTTGCCCATGAACCTCTGGAATGTGGTTCGTCTGGTTCACCATTAAACACTTTTCTATCAATCATTCCATTTGGATATGCAGATACTCCAAATTCACTACGAATGCCTTCTGCGTATTCCATACCATCTCCATCGTGAACAGAAATAACAATTACATTACTAGGGTTTGATACAGAAATATTTGATAGTATCACTTTACTATCTGGACACCAACCACACCAAGAACCTGTAAATTCTTCAACTACAACATTTATTTCGGAGGCACTAGTGCCATTATTAGAAAATATATTTTCACATAGTATATCGTTACATGTTCTTTGGTCCATATTTCCATTAATATTATCTATCCAAATACACACATCATGCGATTCTCCTCCATTAGCAATATTTAAAGGTGTACTATGGTTATAATTCCCAACTCCGCCATATGCTGGAATATTAACTCCATTAACAGACATGGTTATTGCTGGACCTGCATCTACACTATAATTTAAATCGTAAGAGGTTATTGCTTGCGCTCCATTATTAATAAACTCACCAGAAATAGGGTTGTTTCCTATATTTGCAAAAGCACCAAAATCGGTTGTAGAAACTTCTACATCATAATTTATACCGCCCCAATAAAAAGTGTAAACAATATCGTCTGCTCCGTCTGAACCTGTAGCAGGATAATCATAACTAGGACCTTGCGGCATAGCACCTATTAAACCGCTTGCATCTTCGCAACCAACAGTTGCTGTTAATCCGGTTGCATTTCCATAGTTATGTACTATATCAAAATCGCCACATTCATGAATACGAATAGCAGCATATAAAAAGCCAGTACCACTTGTTGGAGTTACTGAGAACCATTGAATTACATGCGTTCTATTAGGAGCTGTTCCATAATTAAAAGAATAAACAGCATCTACAGAACCAGAACCTGCTGCTATATTAAGGTCGTCCCAAAAAGCATAAATAGCATTATTAGGTTGTAAAACGCTTGGTATTGCTAGATTGTTTGGGTTACTTACTGTTGCAGCTGCATTGAAGGTAATATAACCATTGTCACTTACTTTATAAGAAGTTACTGGTGCGCCATAAAAATTCCATGTAAAAGGAAGCGTTTGTGTAGAAGAAAGGACTTCGTTTGAAGGTACAGCCAAAACTGTAGTTCCAGGACTATTGTACTGGTAAGGCTCTGAGGTTCCTATACTGTTTCCAACTCCATAATTTTGCGAATGGGCTAGAAATATAAAACCAAAAAAGAATAGAAAAATTGTTGTAATTTTTTTCATAGGATTACATTTAAAATGTTAATAAATTGAATAATAGCTAGTTACAAGGTAGTTAACTATTTGGAAATATCAAATTATTATTTAAAAAACTATAGGAATTCTAATAGCAATCATGTAATAAGTTTACTACATATAAAGCGTTTTCTTACTTAGCAAAAGAAAAAATAATCGTTCATTGCAAGCATTTTATGGGTTTTAAAATAGCTTGTAATTTCTTTTTGTGCTTCTGCATTTGCTACCGTAACAATGCATTGTGGATTATTAATTTTTTTTAAATAATCGAAGTTATGTAATTCTTGATTGTATATGTGTTTGCCAATTTTTTTTTGGTTATCGCAAATCCAATAAAAAGGAATTTCTTTTTTTATTAATGCTTTTGCAATGGTCTTGCCCTTATTACCAGCTCCCCAAATGGTAAGGGGTCTATTGGCTTGAAAATTTAATTCTAAAAAATAATGCAATTTAATATCTAGAAAATAGTTTTGCGCATAGTGTTCGTGAGTTCTAGAAGTTCTTGTGCTATAGTCGCGCCATTGATGAATTATTGTATTGCAAGGAATACAAGTAAAATTATGTTTGTAAAAACGAAAAGTAAGGTCGTAATCTTCTGGGTATCGGTTTGGGTTAAAAGCATCGCATGCAATTAAATCGTCTCGATGTATCATCCAACAAGGCGATGGAATTACACACTCTTTATAGATTTCATTATAATTTGTACCCTTAGATGTTAGTGCATTTAACCAAGTTTCGTAACGTGCATAGCCATTACTAATACCAGTACTACTAAAATATTTTACTTGGCCTACAGCAACGTGTTTTTTGCCGTATGTTAGTAAATTATTTAATAATATTTCTAGTTTGTTTACGTGCATAATGTCGTCGCTATCCATACGTGTAATATACGAGCCTTTACTATTTTTAAAGGCAAGTTGTAACGCATCGATTATACCCGAACCATTATTTTTTAGAAGTTTAATTCTTGGGTCTTTTTTTGCAAAATTTAATACTAGGTTATAACTGTTATCTGTAGAGCCATCGTCTACAATTATTAATTCCCAATTGGTGTAACTTTGTGCTTGAATAGAAAGTATACATTCTGGTAAAAAATTTCCAGTATTTTTAAAAGGAGTAAGTATGCTAATAAGCGGTTTTTGCATGCAACGAATATAACTTATATCGTTAAAATGGATAAAAAATATGCCATTAAATATGAAACAGAATTATTAAAATTTCATTTTTAACAAAAACTTAAGGATTTAAATTGTAACGCATTGTATTTTTAAGCGTCAGTTAAAAAAACTAATAACTAAATTATAAATAATGAAAAAATTAGCAGCCATTTTTGGCTTAAGTACTATGCTAGTTGCTTGTGGGTCTTCTACAAAAACTACAACTAGTTCAGATTTAGCTTCGAGTACAACAATTGAAACTACTTTAAATTTAAGTAAAGTAGATGAAGACAGAGTTCCTGTAAGTATTAATCCTGGACGTTTTACTGTTCCTACTGTAACTTATAGATTGCCTCGAGTAGTTCAAGGAACTTACGCAGTTAGTGATTTTGGGAAATTTGTAGATAATTTTAAAGCTATAGATTACAATGGGAATACCATGGAAACTAAAAAAATAGATGAAAACACTTGGACAATTGCAAACGCAACAAATCTAGATAAAATTACCTATTTAGTAAACGATACTTTCGATATCGAATCTACAGGAGGAATAGGAGGAGATGTTCCTTTTTCGCCATCTGGAACAAATATAGAAGACACTAATTTTGTATTAAATTTACACGGTTTTATTGGGTATTTCGATTCTCTTAAAAATGCACAATACCAAGTAGATGTTACTGCTCCAGCAGCATTTAAGCGTACTTCTGCAATTCAAGAGATAGAATCTAAAACTAGTGCAGATGGTAGTTCTATAACTACAACTTATTTTGCACCTCGTTATTTCGATATTACCGATAACCCAATGTTTTATGGAAATCTTGATGTTGAAGAATTTCAAGTTGGCGATATAAAAATTGTTTTAAGTGTTTACTCACCTAATAAAGTGCATAAAGCAGCTACCATTAAGGAAACCATGTTTACCATGATGCAAGCTCAAAAAAAATATTTAGGAGATATTAATAGTACACCACGATACGATATTTATTTATATTTAAGTGATGGTAAAAATACATCACCTAAAGGAATGGGAGCTTTAGAACACCATACCTCTACTGTAGTAGTATTGCCAGAAGCATCACCAGCAAGCGGACTTGCAAGAAGCATGACAGATGTGGTTGCACACGAATTTTTTCATATAGTAACCCCATTAAGTGTACATAGTGAAGATGTGCATTATTTCGATTACGATCAACCAACTTTTTCTAAGCATTTATGGATGTACGAAGGTGTAACAGAATATTTTGCACAGCACTTTCAGGTTTACGAAGGATTAATTTCTGAAGAAGATTTTTACAATACCATGTTAAGTAAAATAAGTATAGCTTCTAGAATGGACGATACCATGAG
>JBMZDY010000093.1:0-7398 GCA_049614585.1 Oceanihabitans sp. | reverse complement strand
TAGCAAAAAAAGCAAAAAAGATATGTGTTGCTTACGATGGTTTAGAGCGTTTCTTTCCAAAAGAAAAAATGATTAAAACTGGTAATCCTGTACGTCAAGATTTATTAGATATAAACTCTAAGGTTGCAGAAGCTAAAAAGCATTTTAATTTAACCGAAGGTAAAAAAACACTACTAGTAATTGGTGGAAGTTTAGGAGCAAGACGTATAAATGAGTTAATAAGAGATGAGTTAGATTACTTCAATACATTAAATATGGAAGTGATTTGGCAATGCGGAAAACTGTATTACAAAACATATAAGCTTGATGGTAATGAAAAACATGTTCGGTTACTACAATATATTAATAAAATGGATTTAGCATATGCAGCAGCAGATGTAATTATTTCTCGCGCTGGAGCTAGTTCTGTTAGTGAATTATGTATCGTAGGGAAACCAGTAATATTTATACCATCTCCAAATGTTGCAGAAGATCATCAAACAAAAAATGCCATGGCAATTGTAGAGCAAGATGCAGCATTACTAATTAAAGAAAGTGACCTTGAAGTTGATTTTGAAAATAAATTTTCGCAACTAATAGCACAAGCAGAAAAACAAGAAACAATAGGAGAGAATATTAAAAAACTAGCATTATTAAATGCAACAAAAGATATAGCAGACGAAGTTGAGAAGCTACTGAAGATTTAAAATAAAAATAGTGTCATTCAGAAGGAGGAACGACTGAAGAATCTCATGTAAAAGATTCTTCGCTTTGCTCTGAATGACAAAAACTAAATTAATGAACTTAAACAACATACATAACGTATATTTTATAGGTATTGGTGGTATTGGCATGAGTGCTTTGGCTCGTTATTTTAAAGCCAGCAACAAAAATGTAGCTGGTTACGACAAAACGCAAACCAATATTACAGATAGCTTAGAAGCCATAGGTGTACCTGTTCATTTTATAGACCAAATTGCAAATATTGACAATCCATTTTTAAATCCAGAAAACACGCTTGTAGTTTACACACCGGCAATTCCAAAAGAAAACAACGAACTAAATTATTTTTTAAACAATACAAGTTTTAAGGTATTAAAACGATCGGAAATATTAGGTTTAATAACAAAAAATACTTTTTGTTTAGCAGTAGCTGGTACACATGGCAAAACTACTACCACAAGTATTTTGGGCCATTTACTTTACGAGTGCAATGTATCGCTTACTGCTTTTTTAGGAGGTATAAGCGAAAACTATAATTCAAACTTAATATTAAACGGCAACAAAGTGTCGGTGGTAGAAGCCGATGAGTTTGACCGTTCCTTTTTAGCCTTATCTCCAGATTTAGCTTGTATTACATCTATGGACGCAGATCACCTAGACATATATGGAGACGCAAATGAATTAACAAAAACATTTAAAGATTTTACCAAAAAAATTAAACCAAATGGTAAGCTTTTTATAAAAAACGGATTACCGCTACAAGGCATCACGTATGGCATAGAAGACGATGCAGATTACAGTGCAAAAAATATAAAAATAGAAAATGGCGCATACATTTTTGATGTAAAAATGCCAAATGCCATTTTAGAAAATATCCAATTTAACCTACCTGGTAGACATAATTTGTCGAATGCTTTAATAGCTTTGGCGATGGCTGTAGAATATGGTTGCCCAACCCAACAGCTCGCCAATGCTTTAGCATCTTACAAAGGTGTAAAACGAAGATTTACCTATCAAATAAAAACCAATGACCTCGTTTTTATTGACGATTATGCACACCATCCAGAAGAGATCAATGCTGTACATCAAGCGATTCGCGAAATGTATCCAAACCAAAAAATATTAGCAATATTTCAACCACATTTATTTTCAAGAACCCAAGATTTTGCTAACGAATTTGCAACTAGCCTTTCCCAGTTTGATGAAATTGGTCTTTTAGAAATTTATCCAGCTAGAGAATTACCAATAGAAGGAGTTAACTCGAATTGGCTACTAGAAAAAATAGAAAACAAAAACAAACAACTAATAGGCAAAA
Organism: Oceanihabitans sp.; assembly: GCA_049614585.1. Lineage (GTDB taxonomy): Bacteria > Bacteroidota > Bacteroidia > Flavobacteriales > Flavobacteriaceae > Oceanihabitans. The sequence continues at coordinate 5,381 of JBMZDY010000093.1, read as the reverse complement.
AAGAAATTACAAAAATAATAAGCGAAAGCCAGGCAAAAATAATTTTAACAATTGGAGCTGGCGATATAGGAGCAGAAGTAAAACAAATAAAAGAATATCTATTAAATGTCAATTAACTGGAATTACATAAAAACAGCTATTCTACTACTTGTAGTAGGCTTTTTGTATGCTTTTTCAACTGCAAAAAACAATGCAAGAAAAGTATCTAAACCTAAAATACAATTTATTGGCGATAACAACTTATTTATTACACAAGAGGCTGTTAGTAAATTGTTAATACAAAATCAAGGAAGCTCTACAAATGCATCCAAAGAAATTTTAGATTTGAACAAATTAGAATCTGCCCTAAATTCTAATCCAATGATTAAGTCTGCCGAAGTGTATCTTACTGTTAACAAAGAACTTAAAGCAGATGTTAAACAAAGAAAACCTATTGCAAGAGTTCGCACAAATGCATCGTATTACATAGACGATCAAGGGCAATATATGCCATTGTCTAGTAATTACACAGCAAGAGTTCCTCTAGTAACAGGAATGGTAAAAAAAGATGCGCTAAAAAAAGCATATACAATAGCTCAAAAAGTTTTTATAGATGCTTTTTTAAAAAAACATGTAATAGAAATTCATGTAAACAAAAATAATAGCGTGGATTTAAAATTAAGACAAACAAATTTTATTGTGCATTTAGGACAATTACAACAAATAGATAAAAAATTAAATAACCTAAAAGTGTTTTATCAAAAAGCGTTAAAAGAAAAAACACTTCATACATACCGCAAAGTAAATTTACAATTCGATAACCAAGTAGTGTGCAGCAAAAAGTAAATGATGGAAAATAATATAGCAGTAGGACTAGACATAGGAACCACAAAAATTGTGGCAATGATTGGTCGTAAAAACGAATATGGTAAAGTAGAAATTTTAGGTATTGGCAAATCTAAAAGTTTAGGTGTACATCGTGGTGTAGTAAATAACATTACACAAACCATTCAATCTATACAACTTGCCATACAAGAAGCAGAAGCAGCAGCAGCTTCAAAAATCGAAGGTGTAACAGTAGGAATTGCTGGACAGCATATACGCAGTTTACAACACAGCGATTATATTACTAGAGCAAATTCCGAATTGGTTATAGACGAAGAAGACATAGAGCGTTTAATAAATCAAGTACACAAACTAGTAATGCTTCCTGGCGAAGAAATTATTCATGTATTACCCCAAGAATATAAAGTAGATGGGCAAGCAGAAATAAAAGAACCTATTGGCATGTATGGTGGCAGGTTAGAAGCAAATTTCCATGTAGTAGTCGGGCAAGTATCTTCTATTAGAAATATTGGACGATGCGTTAAAAGCGCAGGTTTAGATTTAGAAGGAATTACACTAGAACCTTTAGCTTCTTCTAATGCAGTATTAAGTCAAGAAGAAAAAGAAGCAGGTGTTGCACTTATAGATATAGGAGGCGGAACCACCGATTTAGCTATTTTTAGAGATGGTATTATTAGACACACAGCAGTAATCCCTTTTGGTGGTAATGTAATAACCGAAGACATAAAAGAAGGCTGTTCTATTATTGAAAAACAAGCCGAATTATTAAAAGTAAAATTCGGATCGGCATGGCCAGGAGAAAACAAAGACAACGAAATAGTTTCTATTCCTGGTTTACGAGGTAGAGACCCAAAAGAAATCACCTTAAAAAACCTATCTAAAATTATACACGCTCGAGTAGTAGAAATTATAGAACAAGTATATGTAGAAATTAAAAACTATGGACACGAAGAGCAAAAAAAGAAATTAATTGCCGGCATTGTTTTAACAGGTGGAGGTGCACAATTAAAACATTTAAAACAACTAGTAGAATACATTACAGGTATGGATACTAGAGTAGGCTTTCCAAACGAGCACTTAGCAGGTGGAAGCGATGACGAAATTACAAGTCCACTATTTGCAACCGCAGTTGGTTTAGTTATGGATGGCTTAAAAAGAAACGAAAGAACTAAAGCCGAAGCAACAATTGAAGAAACCAATACAGAAACAGATTCTGAAACAGATACAGAAACAGAAGCAGAAGCAGAAAACAAGAACGTACAACCAATAAAAGACCGTCGTTCCTTTTTAGATAAACTAACCGAAAGAGTTAGAGATTTTTTAGACAAAGCAGAATAATAAAACATACAAAACCGCTATTTCATTAAAAAAGGTATAGCGTAAAAAATAAACAAAAACCGAAATTCATGAGCAGCAACAAAGAATTCGAAAACAACATTGCATTCGATTTACCAAAAAACCAATCCAATGTAATTAAAGTAATAGGTGTTGGAGGCGGTGGCAGCAATGCCATAAACCACATGTTCCAGCAAGGCATTAAAGGAGTAGACTTTGTAATTTGTAATACCGACGCACAAGCATTACAAAACAGTGGTGTACCAAACAAAATTCAATTGGGCTTAAACCTAACCGAAGGTTTAGGTGCAGGAGCAAACCCAGATGTAGGAGAACAATCGGCAGTAGAAAGTTTTGAAGACATACAACGTATGCTAGACACCAATACTAAAATGATTTTTATAACAGCTGGAATGGGCGGTGGCACAGGTACAGGTGCAGCTCCTATAATTGCAAAAATGGCAAAAGATCTAGATATCTTAACCGTTGGAATTGTAACAATGCCATTTCAGTTTGAAGGAAAAATGCGTAACGAGCAAGCTCAAAAAGGAATAGAAAACTTACGTAATGTAGTAGATTCTCTTATTGTAATTAATAACAACAAATTAAGAGAAGTATATGGTAATCTAGGTTTTAAAGCAGGATTCTCTAAAGCAGACGAGGTACTTTCTACTGCTGCTCGTGGTATTGCAGAAGTAATTACACATCACTATACACAAAATATTGATTTACGAGATGCAAAAACAGTTTTAAGTAGTAGCGGAACTGCTATAATGGGATCGGCAAATGCTTCCGGGCAAAATCGTGCACACGAAGCGATTCGAAAAGCTTTAGATTCGCCATTACTTAACGACAATAAAATTACTGGTGCCAAAAACGTATTGTTGCTTATCGTTTCTGGAATTCAAGAAATAACAATAGATGAAATTGGTGAAATTAACGACCATATTCAAAACGAAGCTGGACATGGCGCTAATATTATTATGGGTGTTGGCGAAGACGAAACCCTAGACGAGTCTATTTCGGTAACTATAATTGCAACTGGTTTCGATGTAGAACAACAAGACGAAATCTCTAATACAGAATCTAAAAAAGTAATTCACTCTTTAGAAGACGAACAAACTTTAGAACAAGATTTAACCAATAAAAAAAACGCAATTAAGGCTCCTACAACTACAATTAAAAAAGAAGAAGTAGCAGCTCCTATTATTAAACACACATTAGATTTTAGTGAGTTAGAAGGCAAAAAAACTCCTGCAGTAAAGAGCACAAATGAAATGGATTTAATTCCAACTTCAGAGCTAATAAAAAATATAAATGTTGTTTACAATGAAGTTTTAGCAAAAAGCCAAGACTTATCTAACGATTTTATTATCACGCAAAAAACCGAAATTGAAGCACCTAATAAAATTGAAATTGAAGAAGAAGAAAAACAACAAATTACACTTAGTTTCGATTTACCTTTAAGTGATTTAGCAGCAAAAAAAGAAACCACTAATATTGTTCACGAGTTAGAAACCCAAACAAACAATATTAATGAAATAAAAGTAAACGATCCTGTAGAAATTATTCCTGTTACCGAAACCAATAAAACAGGAGAAATTAGATATGCTCTAGACGAGTATATGCAAGAAGAAAGTAGTACAAAAGAAGAAATAAAAGAACCTACAATAGAAATTGTAGACAAAGAATACGATCAAGAAGTAGTTTTCGAAAAAAAAGCAGTAGCCAACCAAACTACAAACAATTCTGAAACAGAAACAGATGCAGAAATAGACCCATTAAATAGTCCTATTTCCGATATGCTTAAAAATCGTGCAGACGAGCGAAGACGAAAAATGAAAGATTTTAATTATAAGTTTAACAATGCAAAAATTGACGATATCGAAAAAATACCTGCTTACAAACGCCAAGGTGTTGCACTAGAAGATGCAAAACATTCATCAGACGATACAAGTATCTCTGGAACCAGCATAAGTCTAGACGATAACGACGATATACAACTACGAAATAACAATTCGTTTTTACACGATAATGTAGATTAATACTAATTAATAGCAACCCAAAAAAACCCAAGAAATACAACATGTATTCTTGGGTTTTTTTATTTATTATAGCATTCTAATCGCACGAATTTACAAGCAAGAAAAAACAAAAAATATAAATAAAATAAATTTTTTGTAACATTTACTCTAATTTGTACGTATAACTAAATAACGTGTTTAAACACATATTAATTAAAAAAGCAAACGTACTACATGAGACAACTTAAAATCACCAAGCAGGTTACCAATAGAGAAACCGCATCCCTAGATAAATATCTTCAAGAAATTGGAAAAGTTGACTTAATTACAGCAGACGAAGAAGTAGAATTAGCACAACGTATAAAAGCAGGAGACCAAATTGCTCTGGAAAAACTTACCAAAGCTAACTTACGTTTCGTAGTATCTGTAGCTAAGCAATACCAAAACCAAGGATTAACCTTACCAGATTTAATTAACGAAGGTAACTTAGGGCTTATTAAAGCAGCACAACGTTTTGATGAAACTCGTGGTTTTAAATTTATTTCTTATGCCGTTTGGTGGATTAGACAATCTATTTTACAAGCATTAGCAGAACAATCTAGAATTGTACGTTTACCATTAAATAAAATTGGTTCTATTAACAAAATTAATAAAACCTTTGCATTTTTAGAGCAAGCACATGAAAGACCACCAAGTGCAGAAGAAATTGCAAAAGAATTAGACATGACCATTAACGATGTTAAAGAGTCAATGAAAAATTCTGGTCGTCACGTAAGTATGGATGCTCCATTAGTAGAAGGAGAAGATTCTAACTTATACGATGTATTAAACTCTGGTGAGTCACCAAATCCAGATAAAGATTTATTACACGAATCTTTACGTACAGAAATTGAGCGTGCACTAGAAACCTTAACACCTCGTGAAGCAGATGTTATTCGCTTATACTTTGGTTTAGGAAACCAACACCCAATGACATTAGAAGAAATTGGTGAAACGTTCGATTTAACTCGTGAGCGTGTAAGACAAATTAAAGAAAAAGCTATTCGTAGATTAAAACATACGTCTAGAAGTAAAATATTAAAAACATATTTAGGATAGTAATTACATACAATTACGACTAAATTACCGTAACAAACAGTTACTCATAACTGTTCGTTTTTTGATTGATGAAAGAACCCAGAGCTGATTACTCTGGGT
>JBMZDY010000092.1:0-7419 GCA_049614585.1 Oceanihabitans sp. | reverse complement strand
CGATTTAGCAAGTATTTCTCCAGAAATGGCAGAAACACAAAATTTCTTTACCACAACCATTGCTAGCGAATTAACAAAACTGGAAAAGGAAACCAATCCAGAAGCAAAAATATTAATTCAAGATGCAATGCTTCAAATAATACGATTAGAAAAACAATACACTAACCTCAAAGAAGACCTGCTAGAAAGCGGCGACGATAAACGCGTTATCTATGCCATTATTAGCAATTTTCAAAATAGAATAGATATTCTACAAAACACTTTAAAACAAATTGAAAACATTAAACAGTTAAAAAACAATTATCATGCAAACACAACTATATAAAATACTCACTCTTTTTTTAATACTGCCAATGTTTATGGTTGCTAACAACAACCCAAACAACAAAGGCAAACACACTAAAAAGAAGGTAATTAATAAAGAATTTTCGGTACAAGCAAATGCTACACTAAACGTAGATAACAGTTACGGAAACCTAGATATTATTACCTGGAATGAAAATAAAATTGCTTTCGAAATTACTATTACTACAAACGGAAATAACGAAGAGAAAGTAATAGAAAAACTAAACGATATTACAGTTGCTTTCGAAAATTCTCCAAATTTAGTTTCTGCAAAAACCATTTTTAAAAACAACAGTAGGTCTTGGTTTAGTTGGGGAAAAAGCAATAATGTAAGTATGAAAATTAACTATGTTATTAAAATGCCAATTACCAATAATGTTGATTTAAGCAACGATTATGGCAACATAACCCTAGACAAATTAGAAGGGCGTGCCAAAATAAATTGCGATTACGGGAAAATAACCACCAAAGAATTAATGGCAGAAAACAACTCTATTAATTTCGATTATACACAAAACAGTTATTTTGAATATATAAATAGTGGAGAAATAAATGCCGATTATAGTGGCTTTACTGTTGGCAAAGCAAAAAAATTAGCAATAGTAGCAGATTACACAAAATCGGAAATAGAAATTGTAGAAGACATAGACTACAATTGCGATTACGGTTCTATAACCATACAAAAAGCAAATAACATAAATGGCAATGGAGACTATTTAACTACCAGGATAGGCGAAGTGTACAAAAACGTTTCTTTAAAAGCAGACTATGGCTCTATAAAAATAGACCAAATAACTGCAAATGCTAAAAACATTAATATTGCATCAGACTATGTAGGCATAACCATTGGCTACCATGCCGATTACCATTTTAATTTTAAAATAGATCTAGAATATGCTTCGCTTAGAGAAGCAGATGGTTTTGAATTTAATAAGAAACACAGCGATTCTAACGATAAATATTACGAAGGGTTTTACGGAAATAACAATACTAAAAACCAAATTAAAATCGAGTCGGACTACGGAAGCGTTACATTCAAAAAAAAGCAATAATATTTAAAGTATACTTATCATGAAAAAATTTCAATTACTACTTGTCGCAATAATTTTTACCACAACAATACAAGCTCAAAATTGGGGAGCAAACAAAGTAAAAGGAAACGGAACCATAACTACTATTACTCGTACAACAGCTAACTACGATATAATTAAATGTGCAGGTTCTATGGATTTTATTTTAGTAAAAGGGAACGAAGGAAAAATTACAATTGAAGGAAAAGAGAACCTTTTAAAACATATTATTACCGAAGTAAAAAACAACACCTTAACCGTAAAAATTGCAAATAAATATAATTTACAAACTAGCAGAAATAAAACCATAAAAATAACGATTCCATTTCAAGAAATTAGCAAAGTAGCGCTAGCTGGTTCTGGAAGTTTATGGAGCACAAATAGCATAAACGCAAAAAAATTAAATGTTTCCTTAGCTGGTTCTGGAGATATAAAATTAGACTTAAATTCTAATGAAACATTTGCAAGTTTAGCGGGTTCTGGCGACATAACTTTAAAAGGAAAGAGCACAACACTAGAAGCTAATATTGCTGGTTCTGGAGATTTTGATGGCGCTAATTTACAAGCCGATAATACAGAAGTATCTGTAACAGGATCTGGAGACGCAACCGTAGTTAGCAATAGCACTTTAGATGCTCGAGTTACTGGATCGGGAGATATTGTTTACAAAGGAAAACCAACAAAAGAACAAACAAAAATTATTGGTTCTGGTAGCATAAGTAACAATTAGCACTTTTATCTTTAAATAAAGAAAACAAAAAAAGCAAGCCTTTTAGAATAAGCTTGCTTTTTTGTTTTCATAATTATAAACCCACCTAATATTAAGCTACTACACTTAATTTTTTATTTACTAAAGACTCGTTAGTTATTATTTCAAATTGGTTAGAGGTGTTTTTTTCACCATCTGCTTTTAAAGCATTATCTCCTGCAAAATACGTTTTATGGTCGTCACCAAGATTAGAACCTGCCATTCTTTGGTGCTTAACACAAGAAACTCCTTTTCTAATTTCTTGACGCTGTACAGCTTTAACATAAGCAAGCATTCCTTCTTCACCAAAGTAACCTTCGGTTAAATCATTCATATGTAACGCAGTAGTATGGTAAGTTGGTAACGTTATTAAATGATGAAAAACTCCAGCTTCTTTTGCTGCATCTGCTTGAAAAGTTTTTATTTTCTTATCTGCTAAAACACAAAGTGCTGTGCCATCATATTTTGCATCCATTAAATTGTTTTTGTTATAAGCAGTCATATCTTTTCCTGAAGCCAACAACTCTTCATAAACCTGATTTCTAAAATTTAATGTCCAATTAAAAGATGGCGAATTATTATAAACCAGCTTCGCATTTGGTACAATTTGCTTAACTCTATTTACCATATGCGCAATTTGTTTAACATTTGGTGTTGGGGTTTCTATCCACAATAAATCTGCTCCATTTTGCAAACTAGTAACACAATCTAGCACAACACGATCTATATTAGAGCCTTCTTTAAATTTATACAATCCATTTGCCAGCCTAATAGGGCGCACCAATTTACCATCTCTTTTTAAAAGCACATCGTTCTCTTTTGCATTTTCAACAGTAACTTCTTCTGCTTCAATAAAAGCCAAATATTGCGAAGCTAAATCTCCAGGTTCTTTACTTACTGGTAACTTTTGGGTTAATCCTGCACCTTCAGAATCGGTTCTTGCCACTATTACACCATCTGCAACACCTAATTCTAAAAATGCATATCGAATGGCATTTAATTTAGCAATAAAATCTTCGTGTGGTACAGTAACTTTTCCGTCTTGATGGCCACATTGTTTAGCATCGGAAACCTGATTTTCAATTTGAATTGCACATGCTCCTGCCTCAATCATTTTTTTACTTAATAAATAAGTTGCTTCTTCATTACCAAAACCTGCATCAATATCTGCAATAATAGGTACAATATGGGTTTCAAAATTATCTATTTCATCTTGCACGTCTTCCCCATTTTCAAGCTTTCTAAACAAATCGTTTAATGCTATAGCATCTGCCTGACGTAAAAAATTATAAATTTCTGCAATAAGATTTGGCGCGGCAGTTTTTTCATGCATAGATTGGTCTGGTAATGGGCCAAATTCTGAACGCAATGCAGCAACCATCCATCCTGACAAGTATAAATATCTTTTACTTGTTGTTTTATGGTGTTTTTTAACAGCAATCATTTTTTGCTGCGCAACAAAACCATGCCAACAACCTAGAGACTGTGTGTAATTTGCAGAATCAGCATCATAATCTGCCATATCTTTTCGCATTATTGCTGCTGTATGTTTTGCTATATCTAATCCTGTTTTAAAACGATTTTGAGTAACCATTTTCGCAGCACTTTCTGGGCGTATTGCTTGCCAAGAATTACCATATTTTGCTTTTAAATTTCGTACTGTTTCTAATGCAGAACTATAATTACTTTGTGCTAAATTTTTCATAATTTTGTTTTAGGTATTAAAATTTTTTTTCTAGATTTTAGTATTTCAAGTCTCGCTAACTATTGCAGTAGTTGCGAGACATTTTTTTATATTAACTGGTATGCTGGTAGAGTTAAAAACTCTTCGAACGCATTGTTAGTTACCAACTTTTTAAACAACTCTATAGCTTGTTTAAATTTGGTTTTTGAAATGTTATTTTGACCTACTGTTGTAATAATTTTTTCTATTTCACTATCAAACATTTCTAAAAACAATGTATTTGTAAAAACCCTTCCGTCTTCTAATTGCACCTCCTTTTTAAGCCAGTGCCATAATTGAGTTCTTGATATTTCGGCAGTTGCTGCATCTTCCATTAAATTATACAACGCAACGGCTCCAAAACCACGCAACCAAGCTTCGGTATAAAGCACACCTACATTTATGTTTTTTCTAATTCCTTTTTCTGTAATGCTTCCTTTTGGTATTTCTACCAAATTAGCCGCTGTAATAACAACATCGTTTCTGCTAACATTTAATTGGTTTGGTGTTGGCATGTGCTTATTAAATTCTTGCATTACAACAGGTACCAAATCTGGATGAGCCACCCAAGTACCATCGTGCCCATTTAACACTTCTCTTTCTTTATCTTTTCTAACTTTTTCTAAAGCGATTGCATTTGCATTTGCATTATTTTTAATAGGAATTTGTGCCGCCATTCCTCCTATAGCTAAAATCCCTCTTTTATGGCAACGTTGGATTACCAATTTAGAATAGGCATCCATAAATGGGCTTTCCATGGTTACTTGATCTCTATTAGGCACCACAAAATCTGTATGATTTCTAAACTTTTTTATATAAGAAAATATATAGTCCCAACGTCCACAATTTAGACCAACAATATGGTTTTTTAATTCGTATATAATTTCGTCTAATTGAAAACTTGCTGTTATGGTTTCTACCAAAACCGTTGCTTTAAAAGTACCTTTTGGTACACCTAAATACACTTGTGCAAAATTAAATACTTCATTCCACCAACGCGCTTCTAGATAGTGCTCTAACTTTGGAAGGTAGAAATAAGGAGCTGTACCATTTGCTAACATAATTTTTGCATTATGAAACACGTATAATCCAAAATCGACCAAACTTCCAGAGGCATTCTGGTTATTAATTACAATGTGTCTTTCCTCTAAATGCAAGCCTCTTGGTCGAACCATTAGTACAGCTGTTTTTGCATTTAAATGGTAATGTTTATTGCGCTTAATATTAAAATGTGCTATCGTTTTATTATTAGCATCTAATAGGTTTTGCTGACCCTCCATCGCATTTTTCCAGGTTGGAGAATTACTATCTTCTAAGTCTGCCATAAAAGTTTTAGCTCCAGAGTTTAAGGCATTAATTATCATTTTTCTATCTACAGGTCCTGTAATTTCTACTCGTCTATCTTGCAAGTCTTCAGGGATAGAATTTGCCTTCCAATCGCCTTCTCTAATTGCTTTGGTTTCTCTTGGGAATTCTGGAAATTTTCCGGTATCAAAAATTAATTGTTCCTTTTTTCTTCTTTTTAATAATTCTAATCGTTTCGAATTAAATTTTTCATGTAAAACGGTTAAAAAGCTTAAAGCATCATTTGTTAAAATTTCTGGATAATAATTAGTAACCGTTTTAGAAAATTGCAGTTTAGGTTGTTTTAATAACGTATTATTCATGGTATATATTTTTACACTACAATAGTATAACAAACTTTTTAAAAAAACAAGCGAACGTTCGCTAAATGTGTTTTTACGCTAAATAATTATAATCGCAAAATTGTTTATCTTTGATTTATGGAAGAAGATTACATAAAATTAATATTTGGCCTTAAGCTAAAACAAATTCGAACCGATAAAAACCTATCGCTCTTTGGTTTATCGAAATTATCTGGCTTATCAAAATCGTATTTAAACGAAATTGAAAAAGGGAAAAAATATCCGAAACCCGATAAAATTGCGACGCTTGCTGATAAACTAGATGTTCCATACGACCAGATGGTTTCGCTTAAACTTGATAAAAATTTAGCTCCTATTGGCGAAATATTACAATCGAAAATATTAAAAGAAATCCCTTTAGAAGTATTTGGGATTAAAGAAAGCACATTAATAGAAATTGTAGCAAATGCACCTGCAAAAGTTAACGCATTTATAAGTACCATTATAGAAATTGCCCAACACTACAATTTTAGTCGCGAAAGTTTTTACCTGGCTTCTGTACGTTCGTTTCAAGAAGCCAATAACAACTATTTCGATGATTTAGAACAGCAAGTTATTAGGTTTGCAAAAGCATATCAAATAGATTTAAACACAAAAACAGAAGCTAAAGAATTAGAGGAAATATTAATAGAAGAATACCAATATACTATTGTAGAAAACGAATTAAACAAACATAAAAGTTTAGATAATTTACGATCTATTTTTGTGCCAAAAACCAAAACGTTACTTCTTGCTTGCGATATTGACGATGCGCAACGAACCTTTATATTTGCTAAAGAACTCGCCTACAACTATCTTAATATTAATAATAGACTTTATACTTTTTCTTGGATAAAATTTGATAATTTCGATCAGGTATTAAATAATTTTTATGCCTCTTATTTTGCTGGTGCATTAATTTTACCAAAAGCATTAATTACCAAAAAACTTACTTCTCTTTTTCAAAAAGAAAGCTTTAACAAAACACTTTTTGAGAACATAATGCAATCTTTTAACGCGTCTCCAGAATCGTTTTACCAAAGGCTAACCAATATTTTACCTAAAAGCTTTAATATTCAGAATTTATTTTTCTTACGATTTACGCATCAAGCAAATAGCAATTCATATTATTTAAAAAAAGAGTTACACTTATCGCATAACCATGCGCCACACGGCAACGAAACTAACGAACATTATTGCAGAAGATGGGTTTCGTTACAAGTACTAAACAGTATTAGTAAAACTAACGAATCGCATGTTTTCGACATACAAATTTCGCACTATCCTAAAGATAACATGAAATATTTAGTTTTTGCTTCTGCAACAAAAGATCCTTTTAAAGACAACCATTACAGAAGTATAAGTATTGGTTTATTAATTAATAAACAACTACAACGAAAATTAAATTTCTTAACAGATACCAGTATTAAAACCCAAGAAGTTGGTGTTACTTGCGAACGTTGTACAATACAAAACTGCAAGGAAAGACAAACACCTGCTATACTTTTAGGAAAACAAGAAAAGGATAAAAAAATTGAAACTGTTGTAAATCAATTAATGCAAAAATACAGCTAATACAAATTAATTTTCCTTTTTTACTTCTAAGCTTCCTGCCTTTAAAGCTTTTATAGAATCTATTTGCTTTTGTAGTTTTTTAATTTGCAAAGCTTCTTTATCTACTGCAGGAATAGCGATTATAGAATCTAGTATTTTTTGGGCATTTTCTACGGTTTTTGCTTCTTCTACATAATAATAACCAATTCCTTCGCTAGAACGCCAAGCCTCGTTTAACTGCTTATAAACGGTTTCTTCCCATTCACTTGGGTGTTTGGCATCTATCCAAACTAC
>JBMZDY010000091.1:0-7450 GCA_049614585.1 Oceanihabitans sp. | reverse complement strand
TTACAACCCTAATACATAAAATAATAGCTTTTGTTTTGGTGTTTGTTATATTAGTTCCTAATATAAACACCTTAGTAATAGTGGGGGATTTTGTTGTAAATCAAGAATTTATAGCAAAAACATTATGTATTCAAAAAGAAGCACAAAAAGGATGTAATGGTAAATGCCAATTACGAAAAGAATTAACAAAAAACACAAATAATAAAAACAATAGCGAAGCCCCTTTACAAGAAAGTAAGCGTATTTCTTTAGATGTGTTTTGTGTTTCGGCAATACATGATTTTGAAGTAGTCTTTGCTTCCAAAAAAAATCCAAAAAAAATATTTGCACCGCAAACATTAAAAATTAAAAAAATGTATCTGGAAATAGATACCCCTCCACCAAATTTTAATCTTTCATTTCTGTAACAAAAATCAATTCGATTTTTACTTTTTTCTTGCATAATATAATTATACAAGCAAAGTTTTTATAGATTTTTTTCAAATCAATTTTATAAATAAATTCAATATTTAGCGGTAATTATTTTGCTCTAAATAAACAGTTTATTTGTTTAAAACACCTGTATTATGCCCAATATTAAAGGCGAATAATACTTTATAAAACAAACAAAAATGAAACTTAAATATATATTACCAATCTTATTTTTAGCATTTCTTACAACAGCATGTTCTAGTGATAACGACGACGATAACAGGGTAGTTGTAGACGAATTAGAAGGGCTTATTAAAATACAAGAAATATCTAATAATACACATACAATTGAATTGTATAATAAAACAGGAATGTTTGAAACAGGGTACAATGCCATAAGTTTAAGAATAAAAAATATAGACGATAACACGTATGTAGAAAACGCAACTATTTCCTGGAAACCATTAATGCAAATGCCAACTATGCAGCATTCATGTCCTAAATCTGCTATTACAAAAAAACAAGGCACAACTGCTGTTTACCAAGGTTATATAATTTACCAAATGACAAATACAGATAGTACCGGTTGGGCTTTAACAATAGACTATACAATAGGCGAATTTACCTATACAGCAACTAATAGTATTAGTGTATTGCAAAGCGAAAAGCAAAATGTAACTACATTTATTGGTAGCGATACAATTAAATATATTGTTGCTTTAATAGAGCCAAACCAACCAATTATTGGAAATAACGACTTAAAAGTAGGGCTTTACAAAATGGAAAACATGATGTCTTTTCCACAAATAGCAGATTATTCTATGGAGCTAGATCCAAGAATGCCAGGTATGGGAAACCACAGTTCTCCAAATAATACCAATTTAGGTTATAGTTTAGTAGATAAAATGTATCATGCAAACTTATCGCTTACCATGACAGGTTATTGGGTGTTAAACCTAAAACTGTTAAATGCTAATGGCGACCTAATAAAAGGAGAAGATGTAACCGATAGCAATACGCAAAGCTCGCTGTATTTAGAATTAGAATTTTAAATCTTCAAAAATTAAAAGCAGGCAATTGGTTTTTGCCTGCTTTAAAATCACTAAATTTTTATAATATGAAAAAGCACATACTTTGTGTTTTGTCTATACTTTGTTGCACAGTAATGTTTGCACAAGAAGAAGAAAACACAATAAAAAAGGATACAACTTATCTAGAAGAAATAACTGTAGTTGGAAGGCGAAAATTAAGTAATTATAGACAAGAAAAAACCTTGTCTAGTATCGATGACTTTTTAGAAAAATCGAATAAAGTAACAATGGTTAAGCGTGGTAATTACGCATGGGAGCCAGCCTTAAATAATATGAATAGTGAGCGTTTAACTGTAACTATCGATGGAATGCAAATTTTTGGTGCATGTACCGATAAAATGGATCCCATTACCTCGTATGTAGATGTGTCTAATTTAGAAAAAGTAAATGTAGGTTCTGGACAAGAAGGTACCGAAAATGGACATTGTGTTGGTGGTGGTATCGATTTGCAAATGCCAAACTCTAAATATTTTAATTCAGGATTAAAAACTAGTGTAGATTTAGGTTATGAAACCAACGGAAATTATAAAACTACTGGTTTAGATCTTGAATATTCTGGAAATAATTTTTATATAAATGCAGATGGTATTTATAGAAAATCTAGTAATTACAAAGCAGGAGGGAATAAAGAAATACAATATTCGCAATTCGAAAAATATAATGTTTCCTTACAAGCAGGATTAAAGCTTAACGAAAATCATTCGGTAGATGCAAATGTAATTTACGATAAAGCAACAAATGTTGGTTACCCAGCATTACCAATGGATGTGTCTCTAGCCGAAGCATTAATAACTTCGGTAACCCATAATTTTAGTAGCGATTCTACTTTAATAAACACCTTAGAGTCGAAATTATATTTCAATACAATTACACATATTATGGACGATTCCAATCGAGTAAATGTCCCAATTCGAATGGATATGCCTGGATGGAGTGATACCTATGGGTTTTATAGTAAAGCTAGTATTATTAAAAATAAACACCAGTTTGCTATAAACGTAAATGGCTTTTATAATAGGTCTTTAGCAGAGATGACCATGTATCCAAACGATTCCAATCAGCCTGCAATGTTTATGTATACTTGGCCAGATATTAGAACACTGTATTCTGGTGTATATTTAAAAGATAAATACAATTTTAATACAAACAGTGCATTAACCACATCGATAAGACTAGGGTATCATAATAATAGAATAGCAAAAGAAGAAGGCTTAGAAAGTTTGCAAATATTTTATCCAGAATTATCTAATTCTAATAATCGCTTTTTAAAAAGTGTTTCTAGCGATTATTCCTTTAAGAAAAACAATTACAATTATTCTTTTGGATTAGGTTATGGAGAACGAGCACCTTCGGTAAGTGAAGGATATGGTTTTTTCCTTTTTAATAGTTTCGATAATTTCGATTATATAGGAAACCCAACCCTAAAAAACGAAAAAGCTATAGAGTTAAATGCGAAAGCAAACTACAGTAAAAATAAATTAAAAATAGGAGTAGAATCTTCATTCTTTCATCTTAAAGATTATGTAATTGGTAAAATCGATAATACATTAAGTTCTATGACAATTGGAGCAAACGGAGTTAAAATTTATAACGCCCTTTCGCATGCAAATATTTTTGATGCATACTTAAATACATCGTATAAATTCTCTAAAACTATTTCTGCAAATGCAACACTTGGTTATAATTACGGAAAAGGGAGTAATGCTAAAAATTTACCATTAATAAAACCGTTTTCATACTTAGCAGAAATAAATTATAATAACTCAAAATTTAATGCCGCTTTACAGTTTGAAGGCAACGGAAACCAAAGCGAATACAGTAGCTTTTACGGGGAAGACGAGACACCTGCATATGGAGTATTAAATTTAAATTTAGGAAACCAATTATTTATAAAACAAAATAAATTAGTTTTAAAATATGGAATAGAAAATATATTCGATAAAAAATATTCTACCTACGCAGATTGGAATAATATAGCAAGACAAGGACGAAATTTTTATGTAAATGCCTCATTTTTAATTTGGTAAAAAAACCAGTATTGCTATAGTAAAACAGGTGGTTTGTAGCTTTTTTTGTATAAATACAATTTAGGGCTAAAGGTGATAAATGTCATGTTTTAACAATAGAATAGATGTTAGTTTTGTGTAATAATTAAATACTATCTAAATGAAAACTACATTAAAACTATTAACCATTGGTTTTGCGCTATCTGTAATTAGTTGCGTAACAGACAAAGAAAAAGAATATGCAAATGCAGAAGATATTCCAGCAACACAAGATATGATTGCAGAATTAACTTCGCCGCCACTAGTACCAACTCCAGTTGGACGTAGAAAAGCGAAAAAATTAATTGTCAATATGGAAATTCTTGAAGAAGAAGGAACCATGACAGATGGAACAACATACAACTACTGGACTTTTGGTGGTACAGTTCCTGGAAGTTTTATTCGTACAAGAGTTGGCGATGAGGTAGAGTTTACATTATCTAACCACCCAGATAACAAATTACCACATAATATAGATTTACATGCAGTTACTGGTCCAGGAGGAGGAGCAACTTCTTCTTTTGTGGCTCCAGGACATGAAAAAACATTTAATTTTAAAACTTTAAATCCAGGACTTTATGTGTACCACTGTGCAACTGCGCCAGTAGGTATGCACATTGCGAATGGTATGTATGGTTTAATTTTGGTTGAGCCAGAAGGAGGATTACCAAAAGTAGATAAAGAATACTACATTATGCAAGGTGATTTTTATACAAAAGGAGAGCATGGAGATCCAGGATTACAACCATTTGATATGCAAAAAGCTGTAGATGAAGATGCAGACTACGTTGTATTTAACGGTAAAGTAGGATCTTTAACAGGCGATAACGCAATTACTGCTAATGTAGGCGAAACGGTTCGTTTATATGTTGGTAATGGTGGGCCAAACTTAACATCTTCTTTTCACGTAATTGGAGAAATCTTCGATAATGTAATGGTAGAAGGTGGCGACTTAATTAATACAAACGTTCAAACTACATCAATTCCAGCTGGTGGAGCTGCAATTGTTGAGTTTAGAGTAGATGTTCCTGGAACATTTATACTTGTAGATCACGCTATTTTTAGAGCATTTAATAAAGGTGCTTTAGGAATGCTTAATGTAGAAGGCGAAGAAAATAAAGCAATTTACTCTGGTGTAGTTCAAGAAGGAATCTACCAACCAGAAGGAGGTGGTATACAAGATATGCCAGAAGATGCTAAAAAAGAAAAAGTAGCTACTACCGAAAAAAGTTTAGCTGAGAAAATGGAAGCTGGAAAGCAAATTTATATGCAAACTTGTTTTGCTTGTCACCAAGCAGAAGGACAAGGTATACCAAACGCATTTCCTCCACTTGCAAAATCAGATTACTTAAATGCTAATGTAAACCGTGCAATAGAAATTGTGCTTAAAGGAAAAACAGGAGAAATTACTGTTAACGGTCAAAAATACAATAGTGTAATGACTAGACAAGCAATAAGCAACGAAGAAGTAGCAGATGTAATGACTTACATTTATAATTCTTGGGGTAATAACAAAACCAATGTTACAAAAGCACAAGTTGATGCTGTAAAATCTGGACACTAATAACTACCAATTATTACCAAAATGAAAACTGTTTTGCGATTGACAATTTGTTTACTATTACTTTGGGTTACCAAGGCAAATTGTCAATCGGAAATGGTTACAATAAAAGGAGGAACTTATATTCCGCTATACGGTAGAGATTCTCTAAAAGTTACAATTGCAAATTTTAAAATGGATGTATATCCAGTTACCAATAAGCAATTTGTAGACTTTGTAAAAAAATATCCAAAGTGGCAACGATCACAGGTAAAAAAAATATTTGCCGACGATAATTACCTAGCCTATTGGAAATCCGATTTAGAACTTAGTGCTAGCATGGCTCTAGATGCACCAATAACAAATGTGTCTTGGTTTGTAGCTAACGATTATTGCGCTTGTCAAGGTAAACGATTACCAACAGTAGATGAGTGGGAATATGTTGCAATGGCTAATAAAACCAAAGCAGATGCAAGAACTCTAGAAAGCTATAACGAGTATATTTTGGGTTGGTACGAAAAACCAAAAACCTTTAATAACAAAGTAGGATCTACCTTTAAAAACTATTGGAATGTTTACGATTTACATGGCTTAGTTTGGGAGTGGACCTCAGATTTTAACTCCGTTTTAGTTTCAGGAGAATCCAGGAAAGATGTAGATAAAGATAGTAATCTTTTCTGCGGAAGTGCCGCTGTAGGTGCAACAGATTTAATGAATTATGCAGCATTTATGCGCTATGCAATTCGTGGTAGTTTAAAAGCTAAATATGCTATGAAAAACTTAGGGTTTCGATGCGTGCAAGATATCAATAAATAATATGAAAAATTTAATACTACTATTTATTACAGTTGCGGTTACATTGGTAGCATGTAAAAACGATAAGTCAAATACAATAACTAGCGAAACAGTTGTTTATCAATGTCCTATGCAATGTGAAGGCGATAAAACTTATACAGAAAAAGCAAGTTGTCCTGTTTGTAAAATGGATTTACAACCCCTAGAAACTAAAGCATTAAAAGTTGAGGAAGAATCTGAAATTTCAGACGCATCCATTTTTAATTTAACTTCTAAATGGAATACCGAAGAAGGAAAAACCATTCAATTAGAAAACTTAAAAGGGAAGACCTTAGTAATGGTAATGATTTATACTACCTGTAAAGCAGCATGCCCGCGTTTAGTAGCAGATATGCGAAATATTGAAACTAAAATTCCTAAAGAGAATATCGATAAATTACGCTTTATACTTGTAAGTATAGATCCAGAAACCGATACACCAAAACGATTAAAAGAATTTGCAAAAGAAAACCTTATGGATGGCGAACAATGGACCTTTTTACAAGGTACAGAAAGCGGTGTTCGGGAGTTTGCAAATGTTTTAGCAGTTAAATATAAACAAATATCACCAATGGATTTTTCGCACTCCAATATAATAAGTGTGTTTAATAACAAAGGAGAACTTATACACCAACAAGAAGGCTTGGGTGTGGATAATAAAGAAACAGTTCAAGCAATAATAGACGAAACAAATTAATACTAATCAAAACTAAATAATATGTTATCAAAAAAACAAGCACGAGCTTTTTTTCTTGGAGGTACATTGGTTACTTTTCTAGTATTTATTGGTCTTACCATTTACTCATTTAGTAAACCTCAAGATCAATCAAATGCAGAAAATATTACCGAAGCTGTAGTTCGAGGAAAAATTTTATGGGAAGAAAACAATTGTATGGGATGCCATACATTGCTAGGCGAAGGTGCCTATTACGCACCAGAATTAACAAAAGTAATAGAAAGACGTGGTGAAGGCTATATAAAAGCTGTTTTAACAACACCTGTAGCATGGGAACCTAATGGTAGAAAAATGGTTGCTTATGGATTTTCTAATGAAGAAGCAGCAGATTTAATTGCCTTTTTCGATTGGATAGACGATATAGATTTAAATGGGTTCGATACCGTTGTTTCACCTTTATCAAAAGACGATAACTAAACTTAAAAATTATGAAATATAAATCACAAAAAGTAGCGTATTGGTTTTTTGCGCTTTCCATGTTATTATTTGGACTTCAAATAGTTTATGGATTTATTATGGGGTTTGCACATGCAGGTTTCGATGGCCTTCATGATGTAATACCATTTAATACTGCTAGAGCTGTACATACAAATTTATTAGTAGTATGGCTGTTGTCTGGTTTTATGGGAGCAGCATATTATATTATTCCCGAAGAAGCCCAGCGAGAACTTGTAAATGTAAAGCTAGCTTACGTACAATTAATAAGCTTAGCAGTTGTTGGGGTAATAGCAATAGTTGGGTATCACTTTAATTATTGGGAAGGACGTAAATTTTTAGAAATCCCTAGACCTTT
>JBMZDY010000090.1:0-7450 GCA_049614585.1 Oceanihabitans sp. | reverse complement strand
TACAGCCAGGACAATTAATGGTTAAGATTGTTAAAGATGAACTTACCGAGTTAATGGGTGGAGATGCAGAAGGTCTTAATTTATCTGCTACACCAAGTGTAATATTAATGTCTGGTTTACAAGGTTCTGGTAAAACCACCTTTTCTGGTAAACTGGCAAATTTTCTTAAAAACAAAAAAACAAAAAAACCTTTATTAGTAGCCTGCGATGTATATCGACCAGCAGCAATAGATCAATTGCATGTTGTAGGAGATCAATTAAAAGTTGAGGTTTTTAGTGATAGAGGAAATAACGATCCTGTTGCAATAGCACAAGCAGGTATTGCACATGCAAAAGCAAATGGGCACAATGTAGTAATTATAGATACTGCTGGTCGTTTGGCTGTAGACGAAGCCATGATGACCGAAATATCGAACATTCATAAAGCGATACAGCCACAAGAAACCCTTTTTGTTGTAGATTCTATGACAGGGCAAGATGCTGTAAATACAGCAAAAGCATTTAACGATGTTTTAAATTTCGATGGTGTAATACTTACCAAATTAGATGGTGATACACGTGGTGGAGCAGCTATTTCAATAAAATCGGTTGTAAACAAACCAATTAAATTTATTGGTACAGGCGAAAAAATGGAAGCAATAGATATATTCTATCCTTCTCGTATGGCAGATCGTATTCTTGGAATGGGAGATGTGGTTTCTTTAGTAGAAAGAGCACAAGAGCAGTTTGATGAAGAAGAAGCACGTAAATTGCAAAAGAAGATTGCCAAAAACCAATTTGGTTTTGATGATTTCTTAAAGCAAATTCAGCAAATCAAAAAAATGGGGAATATGAAAGACCTTATTGGAATGATTCCTGGAGCTGGTAAAATGATGAAAGATATAGATATAGATGACGATGCTTTTAAAGGTATTGAAGCGATTATTCATTCTATGACACCAAAAGAACGTACAAACCCAGCAATAATTAATGCAAGTCGTAAAAAACGAATAGGAAAAGGTTCTGGAACTTCGGTTCAAGAAGTAAACCAGTTACTAAAACAGTTTAACCAAATGGCAAAAATGATGAAAATGATGCAAGGTGGTGGCGGAAAACGCATGATGAATGCTATGAAAAACATGAGGTAATTTTAGTGTTCAGTTTGTAGTCCCAGTTTTCAGTGTCTTATAAAGGTAAATAAAGAATAAAAGATTACATGGATTTTAAAAAGTTAATAGCATATGAAAAAGCATTTAATTTGGCTATGCCAATTTTTGAAATCTCAAAGTCATTTCCAAAAGAAGAAACATATTCATTAACAGATCAAATGAGAAGAAGTTCACGTTCTGTAAATGCAAATTTATCTGAAGCATATAGAAAAAGAAGATATCCTAAACATTTTATTAGTAAACTTACTGATGCAGATGGTGAAAATTCTGAAACAAATACTTGGTTAGATTTTGCTCTAGCCTGTAAATATATATCAAAAGAACAGCACAAAGGTTTATCAAATCAAGGAATTGAAGTTGGTAAATTAATAAATTATATGATTAATAATCCAGGTAAGTTTGGAGTTAAAGAAGACTGAAAACTGTTACTTTCAATTGGAACTTAATAGGTAAGAGTAAGACTGAAAACTGCGACTGCGACTGAAAACTAAAAGATATGACAATTCTTGACGGAAAAAAAGTAAGTAACGATATTAAAGACGAAATTACCGAACAAGTAAAAAAAATGAAAGCTAAAGGGGAGAAAGTACCTCATTTAGCAGCAATTATTGTTGGTAGTGATGGCGCTAGTTTAACCTATGTTGCTAGTAAAGTTCGTGCTTGCGAGCGTGTTGGTTTTGAGTCTACAATGGTTAGAATGTCTAATACTACCAGCGAAGTAGAACTCTTAGATAAAATTGAAGAGCTAAATAATAATGCCGAAATAGATGGTTTTATTATTCAATTGCCATTGCCTCCACAAATTAATACACAAAAAGTGTTAATGGCAGTAAATCCAGATAAAGATGTAGACGGATTTCACCCAATGAATTTTGGTAAAATGGCATTAGATATGTCTACTTTTATTCCTGCTACTCCTTTTGGTATTTTAGAGCTTCTAGATCGTTATGGTGTAGAAACAAAAGGAAAACACACTGTAGTTATTGGTAGATCGCATATTGTTGGTAGACCAATGAGTATATTAATGGGAAGAAAAGGTTTCCCTGGTAACTCTACAGTAACGCTTACCCATAGCCATACCAAAAACATTACTCAAATTACCAGCCAAGCAGATATAATTATTACTGCTTTAGGGAAACCGAACTATTTAAAAGCAGAAATGGTTAAAGACGATGCTGTTATTATAGATGTTGGCATTACTAGAGTTCCTGACGAAAATGCACCTAGAGGTTATGTTATTACTGGCGATGTAGATTTTAATAATGTAAGTAAAAAAGCAAGTTATATTACGCCTGTTCCTGGTGGAGTAGGACCAATGACTATTGCTATGTTATTAAAAAATACCCTTCTTGCCAGAGAAAGACATATACAATAAAACTATATATATTGCAGTATGAGTATATTGCTTTATGGCTTTGTAAAAATAACAGAACGTGTTACAATAGGTAGCATGCAACATGTATTACCTATTCTATTTGCGGTTATATTAACCATATTTTTAATATGGTTTGCCAATAACAAATTGCTTAAAAAACAAAAAGAAAACCTGTTTCAAGTAATGGGTTATTTTGTTTCTGTTACAGTAGTATTTTTTCATACTTACCTAATTAGTAAAGGTGGTTATAATATTACTACCGATTTGCCTCTTTTTTTATGTAGCTTACTTGCTTTAGTAATTCCTGTGTTTACTTACTATAGAAAACATTGGATGTACGAAGTAATGTTATTTTGGATTATTGCAGGAACCACACAAGGGGTTGTAACACCAGATATACCTTTTGGTTACCCAAATCCCGATTATTTTAGATATTGGATTGTGCATTTAGGATTACTAAGTATAATATTTTATGCCACTTTTGTGCTTAAAATGAGACCAGAATTTAAAAGTGTTTTTAAGTCTATTATAGCTTTACAAGGCTATATGGTTTTTGTTTTTTGTGTAAATGCAATACTAGATAGTAATTATTCTTACTTAAACGAAAAACCCGAATCTGCTTCTATACTAGATTATCTAGGTGAATGGCCATATTACTTAATAATGGTTCAACTTATACTAATACCATTGTTTTTATTAATTTATTTGCCTTTTTATTTAACTAGAAAAAAATCTACTTAGCAAATAACTGTTCCATATCTCTAAATGCTTTAAACTCTAAAGCATTTCCTGCTGGATCTTTAAAAAACATGGTTGCTTGCTCACCTACTAATCCTTCAAACCTGATATAGGGTTCTATAATAAAAGCGATGTTTTTTTGTTTTAATTCTTCCGCGAAAGCGTGAAAAATATCCCAGTCTAAAACAACACCATAATGTGGTACTGGAACATGTTTGCCATCTACTTTATTAATATGAAGTTTTTCTTCGGGAGATTTTTCTTTATAATGAATTACCAATTGGTGACCAAAAAAATTAAAGTCAACCCAATGGTCACTACTTCTGCCTTCTATACAGTTAAGTGTATCTCTGTAAAATGTTCTGCAAGCCTCTAAATTATGAACAGGAATTGCAATGTGAAAAGGGGAAAGTTTTGTCATGATTTTTATATTATTCTGCAACCTTGTTCCAAATGTCTAAATAAATTTTCCAGTCTTTGTCTACTTTTTTCCAGATGATAATATATTTACCTTTCCAGGAAACCTCCTTTTTATCCTTTGTAAAAGTTTTTCCTTGGTAATAACCATAATCATATGCAAAATTGTTTTCTATAACAACTTCTGAAGGTGTAACTTTATGATGCAATACTTTTACGCCTTCTGGAAGATTCCAATAAGATTTTAAATCTTTATGACCTGAAATTATGTTTCTGTTATTAGGAAATATTTTACCATTATTTGTATACATATTTACCAAATCATCAATTCTACCATCCATATATGCTTGGGAAAAAGCTTCGGTATTTTTTGAAATAATTTCTAAATCTGAAAGCGTTTTTGTTTCTCTTTTGCAATCAATTTTCCAGAAAGGAAATGTTACTTTTCCTGTTTTATCTATCCATTCGCCAACCCATTTATAACCAGATTCGCTTATATCGTAAAAAGTTAATCTGCTAAAACCTTCCGTTCCATTTGGTGCGTTTTGCTCTTTAAATAATACAATGTTTCCGTTTTTTTCTTTTTTACCTTGCCAAGAAGACAACGTTGGGGTAGATCTTATTGAAGTATAATAATGAACGTACCATTTACTACTATCTACGCTAAATTGCCTAATGCTTCCAGAGTTTTTTCCATCTGCTTTTAGGGTTTCGTCTTGAACAGCTTGACCATTCATAATGTATTTCCATCGCCAAATCATATCTATAGGTTCTGCCCAAGATTGATCTGGATTTCTAGAAGTAGATTTACAATTGCATTCTCCAATAAGTGCTTGATAATCTTTTATTTGTTGTGGTGCATCTTTATGTGCTTTACCAAAAGGATGGCTTGCAGATGCTTCATTTTCGGTTTGCGCAAATAAACCAATGGTTGTTAATAGAAATAGTGTAGTTAGTAGTTTCATAATTAACTTTTTGTTTTAAAGTTAATTAGGTACTTTTAAATAGTAACGGTTTTTAGGAATTAATTAACAAAGAATTAATTGCAATGTAATACCGTTTATTTTTTTTCAAGATAGGTTTTGGTAGAGGTTTCTAGTAGTTGGTTTAACTCTTTTAATTCGCTTGCTGTAAATTCTCGATATTCTCCTACTGGGACATCTAGTGGAATATTCATAATACGAACTCTTTTTAAAGTTTGTACTTCGTAGGTTAAATATTCGCACATTCTTCTAATTTGCCTATTTAAACCTTGGGTTAAAATAATTTTAAAAGTAAAGCTATCAATTCTTTCAACTTTACATGGTTTGGTAGTTTTACCTAATTCTTCTAGTGGTATACCACTAGCCATACGGTTTATAAATGTTTGCGATATTTTTTTGTCTACCGTAACTATATATTCTTTTTCGTGGTTGTTACTTGCTCGCAATATTTTATTTACAATGTCTCCATCGTCGGTTAAAAAAATTAGACCTTCACTAGGCTTGTCTAATCTACCAATTGGAAAAATGCGTTTTGGGTAATTTATATAATCTATTATATTATCTTTTTCAACTCTTGTGTCTGTTGTACATACAATGCCAACGGGTTTATTAAATGCTAAATAGGTGAAAGATTCTTTGGTGTTAATTACAGGTTTCCCGTCTACTTGAACAGCATCAGATGGAGATATTTTTGTTCCCATTTCTGGAACAGAACCATTAACGGTTACTCTACCAGCATCAATTAATCGGTCTGCTTCTCTTCTAGAGCAATAGCCAACTTCACTTAAATACTTGTTAATACGTTTTAAGTTTTCTGTCATTTTTAAGCAATAATAAAATTGTAAATATGGTCGTGAACGGTATCGTTGTTAAGCGAATGCCCAAAGCCTTGAGTGGTTATTAATTGGGCGTTTGTATATTGTTTTTTAAAATGTTGCGCATCGTCAAAAGGAATAATTCTGTCGTTCTCGTCATGTATTATTAATCCTTTTGTTTCTATGTGTTTTGTGAAATCGCCAGCAGAGAAATGTTCTGGTAAATGTCCATACAAATCTTTAACTATTTGTTTCATTTGCAAATCTACTTTGGTATTGTAGCTCATCATTTTTACATACCTATTAAACACTCCTGAAAAATTGGAAGGTGCGCCTAATAACACCATTTTTTCTAATTCTTTATTTTGGTATTTATGTTGGTAAAAAACACTAGCCATACCACCTACCGAATGCCCAATAATAACATCTGGTTTAAATTTTCTAGCTACTACTTCTATAAATTCTGAATATAATATAGCATTAAAACGACTACTTCCAGAACGACCATGTGCTGGAGCGTCTAGTGCTATAATATTGTAATTTTGTTTTTTTAAATCGTCTATTAAAGGTTTCCATCTTGCTGCATTACTTTCCCAGCCATGTGCTAATAAAACGGTTTTATTTTTTCCTACCCATCTATATGTCATGATGTGGTAGTTTTTGTGATTTAACTCTTCTAAATAGGCAGTTTCTAAAAAGTCTTGTTCTTTTTCGGTATATTTTCTGCCTTTTAAAGGTGTAGAGAATAAAGCTAATGCTATTCGGCCTGCTAGTTTTGGAGATAAATGACTTATGGTATTTATACCGAAGCCTATGCTTTTTGCAATTGTTTTCATGGTTTTTCGCGGTTAACTAAATCATTAGAAAAAGCTGGTAAGCAAATAGCGATATACTCACATGCAATTGTAAATGGATTGGAATATTGAATTTTTGTGTTCTTATTTATTTTTATGGATTGTCCTGCTTGCAAAATTACAATTTCATCTTCAATAATAAACTGTTTTTTGCCTTTTATTATATAGGTATACTCGTCGAACTCAGGAGTTTGAGGTGGTTCACTCCATCCAGCAGGTGCAATCATAAAGGCGATGCTTAGCTTTTTATTTCCAGTACTTGCTAAACCAAAATGTTCGGCTATATGCTTGCCATCTGTTGTTGGTACAACAAAAGGTGTTTTTTGAATGGTGTATTTTTTGTTTGTCATTTTATTTCAACTAAAACTTTTATTTTAAAGGTTTGCGTTTAATCATGCCTCCTTTTAAGTCTTTAACAATACCAATTGTAATAAAAGCATTTTTATCTAGTTTGTCAATTTCGGTATACAGTTTAGCTAGTTCTAGTCTAGTCATTACAGTATAAATAATGTCTTTATCGTAGCTTTTTCCGTTTGTACCAAAACCACCTTTTCCAGCATATATTGTACAAGCTCTTCGTAATTTTTCTGTAATCATTATTCTAATAGCTTCGTGGTTTTTAGAAATAATTGTAATACCTACATATTCTTCAACGCCATCTACTACAAAATCTACTGTTTTCGCTGCTGCTAAATAAGTTAATATTGCATAAAGAGCTATTTCTATAGATAGAATATAAGCACCAAATGAAAAAATAACAATGTTAATAAGCAGTAACACATCACCTACAGTAATAGATAATTTTCTGCTTAAAAATATGGCTAAAACTTCTGTTCCATCTATTACGCTTCCGCCACGCATAGCAAGACCAATTCCTAAACCTAAAAAAAACCCACCAAATACTGCTATTAGTAATTTGTCTTCTGTGATTATAGGAAAACTTATAAAGTGAACTACAAGTGCTAAAAATGCTATTGCAATTACACTTTTAATAGCAAATTTTATACCAATTGTTCTTGTTGCTAAAATAAGAAAGGGAATATTTACTAATAGCAATAATACACCAAGAGATAGCGAAGTAATGTTTTGTAGTAGTAATGAAATTCCTGTGACTCCGCCA
>JBMZDY010000089.1:0-7488 GCA_049614585.1 Oceanihabitans sp. | reverse complement strand
AGTGACCTTCGGGTTATGAGCCCGACGAGCTACCTACTGCTCTATCCCGCGATGTAATATTAAAACAATTTACTTAGCTTTTAACTTTCGGTTCATAATGCCGACCAAATTGTTTCGGACTGCAAATATACAATGCTTTTTAGATATTACAAGAATTATTTTAAAAAATTATTGCTCGATACTTTTTGCTGAAAAAGCAACCAATTCATTATTTTCAATAACAATAGTTATTTGAATAGGGTTACAGCATACCTCGCAATCTTCTATATAGCTCTGCTTGTTAATACTTGCATCTAACAACATAGATATTTCTTGCCAACAATGTGGACAAGAAATTTTTTGCTCTATCATAATTACATATTATACGTTTCTATTTCAATTTGCAAATCTTCCCATTTTTGCATGGCTTGTTGTAATGCGTCTTTTTTTGCTTGATAGGAATCAAAAAAACCTGGTTTAGAAGAAACTTCGGTATAATTTATAGCTAATTCTACATCTATTTCTTTTATTTCTTTTTCTAACTGATTTATTTTAGACTCTACATTACTGAGCTTATTATTTAAAGATTTTAATTTTTTTTGCTCTTCGTAAGATTGTGTGTTTTTTTCTTTTGGCGTGTTTTTTACAACAGTACGTTTTTCTACTTCGCGTAAATTCTCGACATTACGTTGGTCTAAATAATAATCTATATCCCCTAAATATTGCTTTACTTTTTCGTCTTTAAACTCGTATATAGTATTGGTAAGTCCTTGTAGAAAATCACGATCGTGCGATACTAAAATAAGTGTTCCTTCAAAACGTTTTAATGCATCTTTTAATACGTTTTTAGATTTAATATCTAAGTGATTGGTAGGCTCATCCATAATAAGCACATTAAAAGGCTGCAGCATTAATTTTGCCAATGCCAAACGGTTACGCTCACCTCCAGAAAGCACGCGTACATATTTCTCTACTTCATCGCCACGAAATAAAAAGGACCCTAAAATATCGCGAACTTTACTTCTATTGGTTTCGTTAGCAGCATCGATCATGGTATCTAAAACGGTTTTAGTACCATCTAAATATTCGGCTTGATTTTGTGCGAAATAACCAATTTGTACGTTATGACCTAGTTTTAGATTTCCTTGGTGTTCTATATCGCCAACTAATATTTTTGCAAGCGTAGATTTACCTTGCCCGTTTTGCCCAACAAATGCTGTTTTCGCGTCACGTTCTATTAATAAACTAACGCTTGTTAATACATGATTATCATCGTAATTTTTTGAAATATTTTCTGCTTCTACAACTACTTTTCCTGGTGTAATAGATACTGGAAAATTTAATGTCATCACGCTATTATCGTCTTCATCTACCTCAATTCTATCAATCTTATCTAGCTTTTTAATTAGCGATTGTGCCATCGTGGCTTTGCTAGCTTTCGCGCGAAATTTTTCAATTAGTCTTTCGGTTTGTTCTATTTGTTTTTGCTGGTTTTTTTGCGATGCTAATTGTTGGGTTTTAATCTCGTTTCGCAATACTAAATACTGTGTATATGGTTTTGGGTAATCGTAAATTCTACCTAAAGATATTTCTATGGTTCTATTGGTTACATGATCTAGAAACATTTTATCGTGCGATACAATTACTACTGCTCCAGCATAATTTTTTAAAAACCCTTCTAACCAAATAATAGATTCTATATCTAAATGGTTAGTTGGCTCATCTAATAATAATAAATCGTTATTTTGAAGTAAGAGTTTTGCTAATTCGATACGCATTCGCCAACCGCCAGAAAAAGTATCGGTAAGCTTATTAAAATCTTCGCGTTTAAAGCCTAAACCTTGTAGTATTTTTTCGGTTTCTCCTTGGTAATTGTATCCTCCAATTATTTCATATTGGTGTTGCAAATCGTTTAAATCTACCATTAACTGATGGTAAGCAACACTCTCGTAATCTTCGCGTTCTACTAATTGCGTATTTATATCTTCTAACTGTGCTTCTACTTTTTTAATTTCGGTAAAGGCTTGGTACGACTCTTCTAAAACGGTTCGCCCCAAAACGAAATCGATATCTTGTTTTAAAAATCCAATTTTTAAATCTTTATCTGCTGCAATTTGACCAGAATCTGGCTCCATTTCTTTAGATAATATTTTAAGCATGGTAGATTTTCCTGCACCATTTTTTCCTATTAAACCAACACGATCGCCAGGGTTTAATTTAAATGTAATTTCTTCGAATAAATATTCGCCTTGAAAAGATATGGATAGATTATGTATGTTAAGCATAGTTAGGTAACAATTGTTACTTTATTTTAAAAATTATAAACTAATTTTGTATTTATTAATTGTTTGCAAAAGTACACAAATATTATGTTTAATAAAGGCTCTAAAATTTATAGTATTGTTACCGGTTCTTGCCCTAAATGTCATCAAGAATCTATGTATAGCAATAAAAACCCTTATCACTTACCAGAAGTTTTACATATAAATGAAAATTGCTCACATTGCAATTTTAAATACCGACTAGAACCTTCGTTCTTTTACGGTGCTATGTATGTAAGTTATGCTGTTGGTATTGCCTTTGCAGTAGCTGCTTTTGTAATAAGTCATTTTGTTTTTAATGCTTCTATACACGTAATTTTTATTTCAATTATTGGTACCATGGTAGTTTTTGCACCAATAATTATGCGATTATCTAGAAATATATGGATTAATATGTTTGTGCATTTCGACAAAACTTTGGTTAAGAAGAAATAAACCTACTAATATTAATATCGCTTTCTAAAGGAATTTGATTTTCTATAAACTGAAATAATTGTTTTGCCACATAAGGTGCAATTAGTACTCCTCGGGTACCTAAGCCATTTAATACATACATGTTTTTATTTGCTGCATGTTGCCCAACTAAAGGCCTTCTATCTTTTACAGTTGGCCGTATTCCAGCCACTTGATCTATTACTTTAAAGTCGCAATTTAAAAAGCTTTTTAGCTTTTGTAACAACTCTTCTTTTGCTTTTATTGTGGTTGTATTGGTTTTATCTTTCCACTCGTATGTTGCACCAATTCTATACAAATCTTGTCCTAAAGGAATAATAAATACACTAGATTTTAAAATGAAATCTATATTTAAATTGGGAGCATGTATCGTGAGTAATTCGCCTTTGGTTCCATTTAAAGGTAAATTGCTGAAAAAAGGGTTTTTCTTTAAGCCAAAACCTTCTGCAAATACAATGTGTTTTGCTTGCATATTTTGGTAAATAAAATAATTTTCATGCAGTTCTAATGCATTATAATTAAAAGCTTCTTTTTGTAAATTATTAGTGCTTGCTAAATGTTTTCTATATGCAGAAATTAATAATGGTGTATCTATTCTACCGGTTTGCAATACTTTACCAAAACCAAATGAAGCTTTAATTGCTGGATTGTTATTATTAATAATTTTGGTCGATAAAAATGGCGCAAGTTCCATTTTATCGGCCGCTACAAACCAATTGTTTTGTTCTTCTACCGAAGTAAATCGCCTTAATACTGGTGTTATAATCTAATTTAAGTTGTAATTGCTTTTCTAGTTGTTTATAAATTGGCAATGCTAATTTAAGTTGTTCGGCACTTTTCCAAACCGAAGTGAAGCGTTTTAAAACTACTGGATTATACAAACCTCCAGCAACTACAGAAGAGCGTTGCGATTGGTTATCGAAAACCATAAAACTTTTATTGTGTTCCTTTAGTTGTTGGCAAAAATGAATGCCAGCTAAACCGCTTCCAACTACTATATAGTCAACTAATTTCATAGTACAAACTTAACGGATTTATATAAATTGGTAAATAATAAACTGCTATTAAATAAAAAACGCTCACTTAAAAGTGAGCGTTTTTAAAAAGTTATTATGGTTTAGTACGACCACATATCGATTTCGAAATTACGAATTTTCTCTTTTATTCTATCCGATTCTAGTAGTTGCATTAATGCATTATCGTTAATATACTCATCTACTTGTCTGTCTCCATATACATTTTCTTCTTTATAAACGTATCCATTAAAACGTCTAGCGTTTAATATATGATCGAATGCAAAAGGGACTGCAGAGTTTTTGTTATTAAAAGATTTTGCTTCGTGCAAAATATCTCTAGCATCTGGAAAGAATACCCAATAAAGTGGGTTTGGTTCTTTATTTTCTTCGTCGTCGCTATCAATAAAGTTTACATCGGCAGCTGCTGGAGCAATACCAAGTAATCTGTATTTTAATTCGCCTTGACGTTTGTCGAAATACCAAAGACCTTTAATTAAATATGCACTTACATCATAAGACGATATTTCACGAGTTGTAATGTATTCTGGATCTACAAATCCATCTGCATTTAATTGGTCGTAACCAATATCTAATGTATCTACTTTTTTAGTAATATCTGCAAAGTCTTTTAAACTACGTTTTGCTGTAAAATACGAATCGTCGTATACATTTTCTATAGTACCCGATTTAATGGCTTTAGTAAGCACATCGTAAAGCGAGCGTCTTTCTCTACCAATATTATTGGTATCTACAGGATAGTATAACGGGAAATTTACACGTTCGTCTAAAACAATTTTTTCCCAAGTCATTTTAGAATACATTATATCTCTATCGTCTACGTAACCATATTCTAATGGTTTGTCGTTATCTACTGCCTGTTGTGCTTCGGTTTTTACTCCAATTTCTTCAGGAGCTTTTGCATTTAAAATATTTGCCTGCGAAAAACCGGCAGTTGTGCATGCTACACTAAAAAGGCTTAATAAAAAAGACTTATAATTCATCTTAAACTTGTTTAAATTAATATTACTACAAAAAGCTGATTAGTTAGATAATTGTATAATAATTGGTGATGCTGGTTTAATTCTAGGTCCAGAACTTTTCGATTTAATATCAAATATTTGAACTGCTGAACCACGCTTTGCTTTACGTAAAGCATTTTTAGCTTGCGAATTTAATCGGTTTCCAGAACACGTTACACTTGGTGATCCTGGAGCTTTAAATTTAAATCCGGTTACTGTTAATGGTAAATCGAAATCGAAATCTTCTAAAATAGCTTCAACTTTTCCAATTTCCACATTATTACGTGGTAATTTAGCAGTTCCTACTTGACCTGCAATTCTACCTGCTGGTTTTGGAATATCTTTAATTCTAAATGTTTTCTTATCAGAAGCATTAGAACCATCGTCTAATTTAGCAGTTACATTAATAGTTACTTCTTTTCCAGATGTTGGTACCATTGTGTATTTTCCTGTTCCTGATCCCTTTTTTAAACCTACTGCACTTGCAGTAACTTTATTGTCTGGTACACCAGCAAAAGAAATAGTCATTGGGTTATTTACACCACGATACACTACATTCATTTTATCTGCAGATATTGTTGCAGAATTTGGTCTTGGTACTACTACATAATTTCCTACAATAGGAATTTCTAATGGTTTACCATCTTCTAAGAATGTAAAGGTTCCTTTAATTTCTTGCTCTCCAACATTACCTACGTTAAAGTCTAATTTAGCAGCTCCTGTAGAGTCTATCGCTTCAGAAATATCTACTTCTTTTCCGTTTACGTTTAATTTTGTTGGTGTTACATTAGCATATTTTCCTAAAACAACTTTTCCTTGAAATTTTTCTCCTGCAAAGAATGCCGATTTATCTGCTAATACAATAGCTTGGTATTTTTTTAACGATACAGCTTCATCTAAACTGTTTCCTAAAAACAGGTTAAACATATTTGCTTCGGTCATTTTTACATCGTTTTGCATTGCTGTAAGCTTGGTGTACGATGCGATTGCTGGGAAACCTTGAAAATGGTAGTTTAACCAACTTTTCTTGATACCTTCTTTTGTTTCAACTTCTGCGGTTGTAAAACGTTTTTCGAAACGCTCTATTGCTTTGTTGTATTTAACATCGGTACCAATAATATCTTTTATTTCTTTTTTATATGCTTCAATTGCAGCAATTACTTCTTGCCCTTTTTTAGTTTCACGATCTCCCGTAAACCACATTTCGTCAAGAATATCGGTTTTATCCATTGCTTCAAAAGGAAGTTTTCCTGTTTCAGGATCTACTTTATATTGTCCTTCACGCAATAAATCTGCTTTTAAACTTCCTATATATTTATAGAATTTATCGGAAGCATTGTTTACCAATTTTGCTTTGTTGTACGGTACAGCAAATTCTTCTGGTTTTTCTTCTCCTTTGGTTTCTAAATCTGCTAGTAAAGCTCCGTTTTTCTCGGTAGCTACTTCGTTAGATTCTGCAAATTTAGCATCCATTAAACCAAATGCTGAAAGTACTTCTTTAGACATATTCATAGCCATCATTGCGATGAATACTAAATACATCAGGTTAATCATTTTCTGCCTTGCAGATACTTTTCCTCCTGCCATTTCTAATTAGTTTTAATTGTTAATAATTCTAGTTATAAAAACTAATTAGTTTTTGTTCATTGCAGAAAGCATTCCACCATATACTCCATTTAAAGAAGATAAGTTTGATGCTAAAGATTGCATTTGCTCTTTTAATTTAGATGCGTTTTCTACAGCTTCTTCGTTAATAGAAGCTTGACGATTAGCGCTTTCCATTTGTACTTTATATAAGCTATTAAGCGACTCCATTTGTGCAGCTGCTAAAGATAACTCTTCGCTATATTTCTTTTGTGCTTGAATAGAATCTACTGTTGGAGAAATTCCTTTTGCAGCTCCTTCAAAGTTTTTAATGCTATTTCCAAGGCTTGCCATAAGCTCACCATCAATTTTTGCATCTTTTAATAAGTTATCTAATTTTTTAGATAATAACCCTTCGGCATCTTTTGGCTCTTCTTTTTTCTTTTTTCCGCCTAATGAAGCGCCACCTGCTAATTCAGGATATACTAAAGACCAGTCTATATCGCCTGCTTGTTTTTCGAAAGCGGAATAGGTAAATACAAATGCTTCTACGATCATACCAATGGTAAGTATTTCGGAACCATAAGGCCAGTGCTGAATTTTAAATAAAGCTCCAACAATTACAATTGCTGCTCCTAATCCGTAGATCATGTTAGTAAGGGTCATTTTTTTCTGTGCCATAATGTTTGGTTTTAAAGTTAGGTAGTTACCTGTTAATTATTAATTAGTTAATTTAGTTAGTTACTTATTTTCTTGCATTTGCAGTTACGTCTGTACCCAAGTAATCTTGAACGGTACGGAAGCCAATATAACTTCTTGCAGAATCTGCATATTCGTAATCTCTTGAACTTACTTGTAGATAGTATGCTACATCTTTCCAAGAACCTCCTCGTACTACTTTACGATGGTTGTTAACGTCGTTAACACTTGGATTAATAGTTGATACATATTCGTAAGATGAAGGATCGTATGAAGCGCTTACCCATTCGGAAACGTTTCCTGCCATATTGTATAAATTAAAATCGTTTGGATCGTAAGATTTTGCTTCTACGGTATATAATGCTTGATCTGCTGCATAATCACCACGTAATGGTTTAAAGTTAGCCATAAAACAAC
>JBMZDY010000088.1:0-7512 GCA_049614585.1 Oceanihabitans sp. | reverse complement strand
ATAGATTTTGAAATCATAGAATGCTGAATTACTTCACCTTCTTTTAATCCCATTCTATCCATCATTTTGGCAATTCGTTCACTACCAAATAAGCGCATTAAATTATCTTCTAGCGACACGTAAAACTGCGAACTCCCTGGATCTCCTTGACGACCAGCACGACCACGTAATTGTCTGTCGACACGTCTAGAATCGTGGCGTTCTGTTCCAATTATTGCTAATCCGCCAGCTTCTTTTACGGCATCACTTAATTTAATATCGGTACCACGACCTGCCATATTGGTTGCAATAGTTACCTGTCCTGCGTTTCCAGCATCGGCAACAATATCGGCTTCTTTTTTATGTAATTTTGCATTTAATACATTGTGCGGTACTTTGCGTATGGAAAGCATTTTTCCTAAAAGTTCCGAGATTTCTACATTAGTAGTACCAATTAAAACGGGTCTTCCTGCTTGCGATAGTTTGGTAACTTCGTCTATTACAGCATTGTATTTTTCGCGTTTGGTTTTGTAAACTAAATCTTGTCTGTCGTCACGTGCAATTGGTCTGTTGGTAGGAATTTCTACAACATCTAGTTTGTAAATTTCCCAAAATTCTCCAGCTTCGGTTACCGCAGTTCCTGTCATACCAGAAAGTTTGCGATACATTCTAAAATAATTTTGAAGCGTTACCGTTGCAAAAGTTTGGGTTGCTGCTTCAATTTTTACATTTTCTTTTGCTTCTATTGCTTGGTGTAACCCATCGCTATAACGACGACCATCCATTATACGACCCGTTTGCTCGTCTACAATCATTACTTTGTTATCCATAACCACGTATTGGTTATCTTTTTCAAATAATGCGTATGCTTTTAGAAGTTGGTTTAAGGTATGTATACGTTCGGATTTGATACTAAAGTCGCGAAATAAATCTTCTTTTGCTTCGGCTTCTTCTTCCTTACTTAAGTTTTTCGATTCTATTTTTGCAATTTCGGTGCCTATTTCTGGCATTACAAAAAAGTTAGGATTGTCTTTACCAGAAAGGTACTCTATACCTTTATCTGATAGTTCTATTTGATTGTTTTTTTCTTCAATTACATAGTACAACTCGGCATCAATTTTAGGCATTTCCCTATTGTTGTCTTGCATGTAAAAGTTTTCGGTTTTTTGAAGTAAAAGTTTTACACCTTCTTCACTTAAAAACTTAATAAGGGCTTTGTTTTTTGGTATTCCACGATATACGCGTAATAAATTAAAAGCACCTTCTTTGGTGTCGCCAGCAGCAATTTGTTTTTTTGCTTCTGCCAATACACCAGTTAGATATTTACGTTGTACCGATACGATATCTTCTACCTTTGGTTTTAAGGCATCAAACTCGTGTTGGTCTCCTTTTGGTATTGGTCCAGATATAATTAATGGTGTTCGCGCATCGTCGACAAGTACCGAATCTACTTCATCTACTATTGCGTAATGGTGCGGACGCTGCACTAAATCGTCTGGGTTATGTGCCATATTATCTCTAAGGTAATCGAATCCAAATTCGTTATTGGTACCATAGGTAATATCGGCATTATAAGCTTTTTTTCTAGCTGCAGAATTTGGTTTGTGGTAATCTATACAGTCTACACTAAGGCCATGAAACTCAAAAATTGGTGCCATCCAGGCGCTATCTCTTTTTGCTAAATAGTCGTTTACAGTTACCAAGTGCACCCCACGACCTGCTAATGCGTTTAAGTAAACAGGAAGGGTTGCAACTAAGGTTTTACCTTCACCAGTATGCATTTCGGCAATTTTACCTTGGTGCATTGCTATACCACCTATAAGTTGTACATCGTAATGTATCATGTCCCAAGTAATAGGTTTTCCAGCGGCATCCCATGAGTTTGCCCAAGTTGCTTGGTCGCCATCTAGAGTAACATAGTCTTTATCGCCAGATACTAATCGATCGAACTCGTTTGCAGTTACCGTAATGTTTGTGTTATTTGTAAAACGTTTTGCGGTTTCTTTTACAACCCCAAAAGCTTCTGGAAGAATGGCGTTTAATACGTCTTCGGTAATGGTATAGATCTCGTCTTTAACGGCATCTATTTCTAGGTAAATATCTTCGCGTTTGTCAATATCGGTTGTGCTTTCGGCAGTTTCTGTTAAAGCATCAATTTTATCTTGTAATGGCTTTCTTGCTTCGGCAATTTGTGCTTTAAAAGCAGCAGTTTTTGCGC
This sequence comes from Oceanihabitans sp., assembly GCA_049614585.1. Taxonomy (GTDB): domain Bacteria; phylum Bacteroidota; class Bacteroidia; order Flavobacteriales; family Flavobacteriaceae; genus Oceanihabitans. Next base: position 5,315 of record JBMZDY010000088.1, on the reverse strand, counting down.
GTAGCTCGTCGTGCGATAAGGCGCTTAAAGCCGATTCGAAAGTTTTAATTTTATTTACTAAAGGTGTAATGGCTTTAACATCTTGTTTCGATTTGTCGCCAACAAATACTTTTAGTACTGAATTTAAAAAACTCATGTTTGGTATGTTTTAATCTTATGCAACCTCTTGTATTGCTTTGCGATGTGCTATGGTTGAAAAAATTATTTTCAACGCCATCAATGCTCCAGGAGGCATAATGTTTTTGATTGTTGTTTTGTATTTTAAAAAAAATCCTAAATGAAAAGGAGTTCAAAGATACGTTATGTTGTTATTTTATTTTAATTATAGGCAATAAAAAAAGCCTCTTGAAGAGACTTTTTTTACAATTTTTTGTTATTAATATTCGTCCTCATTCCAGAGGTAATCTTCATCGGTTGGATAATCTGGCCAAATTTCTTCAATGGAGTCGTAGGAATCTCCTTCGTCTTCGATTGCTTGTAAATTCTCAACAACTTCTAAAGGTGCTCCGGTTCTAATTGCGTAATCAATTAATTCGTCCTTTGTTGCTGGCCAAGGTGCATCACTTAAATAAGATGCTAATTCTAATGTCCAATACATTTGTTAATTCGTTTTATTTTTTGCAAAAATAAATTTTTAGTTTAAATAGTCAAGAAAAAAGTGAATTATTTTTTCAATAATTAAAAGAACGTCTTTTTTCACCAAAACTACTTAGTAATAAAGTGTTTTGCAGTGTTATTAAATTACAGGGTTAAAGTTTGGCTTACTTTTTTTCAGGAATCCATTTTACTTCGTCTGCTTGTAAGTCATATGACAATTTTCGTGCCAATACAAAAAGATAGTCGGATAGTCGGTTTAAATACATTAAGGTATTGGCTTCTATAGGAGATATTTCGTTAAGTGCGGTGGTTAAACGTTCGGCACGTCTGCATACACAACGTGCAATATGACAGAATGACACCGTTTGATGCCCGCCTGGTAGAATAAAGTGCGTCATAGGTGGTAAGCTTTCGTTCATGCTATCTATTTGTTGCTCTAGATACTCGATGTTTTCGGCAGAAATTTTTGGAATGTTTAAGCGTTCTTTTCCGTTTTTTAGTATTGCTTTTTCTGGATCTGTAGCAAGTATTGCACCTACTGCAAACAAACGGTCTTGTATGTGTGCAAGTGCGTTTTTATATAGGTCTTGTATTGCTTGGTCACGAACTAGGCCAATATGCGCGTTTAGCTCGTCTACTGTGCCATAGCTTTCAATTCGAATGTGGTGCTTTGGTACGCGTGTGCCACCAAATAATGCTGTGGTGCCTTTGTCTCCTGTTTTTGTATATACTTTCATACTTCGCAAGTTAAAAGTTATAAAGGAAAAGGCAAAAGGTTATGGGGTAAAAGTTGATAAGAAGGGGATTAGGGACTAGGGATTAGGGACTAGGGATTAGGGAATAGGGAATAGGGATAAGGGATTAGAGGTTAGGGAAATGGGGTTCTTGAAATTATAAAACAGTATGTTTGCTTTTTGCAACTGGCCATTGGTTAGGCTGCAATAAGGATTGTAGTGGTTAGCTTTTGTAAAACTTCGATTTAAGGTTTTACAAAACTAGTAACGTAAAGCGTGGTTGTTTTTGGTTTTTTTTTACCAAAAACAAATTGCCCAAATTATAATTTAAACTGTAAAAAAGAGTTTAAAATGCTACAGGTATTTTACTGGTTTCTAGTGTCGCTTTCTATAACGCCATCTCGTAAGCGAATAACTCGTTTTGCATGTGCTGCAATATCTTCTTCGTGTGTTACCATAATTACGGTGTTTCCTGCGCTATGGATTTCATCGAACAAAGCCATAATTTCATGACCTGTTTTGGTGTCTAAGTTTCCGGTTGGCTCATCGGCAAGGATTATAGATGGTTTGTTTACTAATGCTCTTCCTACAGCAACACGTTGGCGTTGCCCTCCAGAAAGTTGGTTTGGTCTGTGGTCCATTCTATCTGCTAGCCCTACGTCTTCTAAAACTTCGGCAGCTCTTGCATGGCGAGCAGATTTTGAAGCTCCTGCATAAACCATTGGTAAGGCAACATTGTCTAGAGCTGTAGTTCGCGGTAACAGGTTAAAGGTTTGAAAAACGAATCCTATTTCTGTGTTTCTTATATCTGCTAGTTCGTCGTCACTCATTTTACTTACATCGTTACCGTTAAGTAAATAGCTTCCTCCGGTTGGTGTGTCTAGGCAGCCAATAAGATTCATTAGCGTAGATTTTCCAGAACCAGAAGGTCCCATTATGGCTACGTAATCGCCTCTTTCTATAGATAAATCGATGCCTTTTAAAACGTGAACCGTTTCGCTTCCTAATTTAAAATCGCGAATAATTCCTTTAATTTCTATAACGTTACTCATGAGTTTTGCTGTAAGTTTTTTTTGGTTATAAATCCTTGCTAGAAAACAATACTGCAAGGTACATATTTATAATATACCATAAGACGCAATTTAATGGTTGTTGTTACAGTCTTATGGTAAAATGTTGTTTTTCTTGTTCTTTACGGAAAAATACAAATCCCCAATAAAAGCTGTCTATGGTTACGGTAACTTTTGGATGCATTTTTATTTGTTGCCAAGCTTCTTGCATTTTTTTAGACCAATGTATATCGTCGAAAATAACAAGGCTATCGTTGTGTGTGTGTGCTAATAGCTTTTCGAAATATTTTAAGGTTGCTTCTTTTTGGTGATTGCCATCTATATAAATAAGATCGAATTCTTGGTTATTTAAGGCTGCTAATTCTGAATTGAATTCGTTGGTTTTGAGTTCGATATTTTTTAGGTTAAAATAATCGAATTGTTGTTGTGCAATTTTTGCGGTTTCTGGGCAGCCTTCTATTGTTTGTACTTTTCCGTTTGGGTTACCTAAACTTAAAGCTGCTGTCGCAATACCTAAAGAGGTGCCTAGTTCTAAAGTTTTTTTAGATTGAAAATAATGGTTTAATCGGTATAGTAGTTTTGCTCGTTTTTTTGTGGTTCCTGCTGTTTTTGCAATTTTGGAAACTACTCTGTTTTCCGATTTAAAAACACGACTACCAGCACCAAAATCGGTTACCAATATTTTGTTTTTGTTGCTGCTTAATTTTTTACGGTATTCGCTAAGGGTTTTATAGTCGGCATATTGCGATTTATTGTAAAAACACTTAGTAACTAAATTATATATAAATGGCGAATGTACACCATGTTGATTGGTTGCTTGTATTAAAAATTTAAAGTATTGAATTGTTTGGTAAATCATTTATAATATAAATACTAGTCTTCCATTTTTTCCATTAGTTCTAGCCATCGCTCTTCTTTGGTTTCTATTTCTGTAATAATACTTTGTAGTTTGTTGGAAAGGGTATTTATGGCATCGGGACTTAAATTTTCGTCTAGAAATTGTGCTTCCAATTCTTTTTTATCGAACTCTAAAGATTTTATTTTACTCTCCATGTTTTTAAACTCTTTTTGTTCGTTGTAAGATAGCTTGTTGTTGCTATCTTTTTTCCAAGATTTCTTTTCTTTCTTATCTTCTGGAGATTCTATTTTTTGTGGTTGGCTGTCTTCGTAAACTCTATAATCGCTATAGTTTCCAGGGAAATCTTCTACAACACCGTTGCCTTTAAAAATAAATAGATGGTCTACAATTTTATCCATAAAATACCTATCGTGCGATACTACAATAAGGCAGCCTGGAAAATCTAATAAAAAACTTTCTAGCACATTAAGGGTTACAATATCGAGGTCGTTTGTAGGCTCATCTAGTATTAAAAAATTTGGGTTCTGTATTAAAACGGTACACAAATACAGTCTTTTGCGTTCGCCACCACTAAGTTTTTCTACAAAATCGTATTGCTTTTTTCTGTCGAATAGAAAGCGTTCTAGTAACTGTTGTGCGCTTATTTGGCGTCCTTTTTTTAAAGGTATATAATCGCCAAATTCGCGTACAATATCGATTACTTTTTGTTCTGGTTTTGGTTGTATACCGTTTTGGGTATAATAGCCAAACTTTACCGTTTCGCCAGTAATAATTTTTCCAGAATCTGGTTGTATCGATTGGGTAAGCAGGTTTAAGAAAGTAGATTTTCCAGTTCCATTTTTTCCTATAATGCCTACGCGTTCGCCTTTTTGAAAATTATAACTAAAGCCGTCTAAAATGTTTATGTTTTTAAAAGCTTTCGACACTTTGTACAGCTCCATAATTTTACTGCCTAAGCGTTCCATGTTTAATTCTAATTGTACTACATGGTCTTTGCGTCGTTGGTGTGCACGATGCTTTATTTCGGTAAAATCGTCTATTCTAGATTTCGATTTTGTTGTTCTTGCTTTTGGTTGCCTGCGCATCCAGGTAAGCTCTTTTTTGTATAGCTGTTTTGCTTTGCCAGTTTCTACTGCCTCGCGACTTATACGTTCTTCTTTTTTTTCTAAGTAATACGAATAGTTGCCTTTATACGAGTATAATTCGCCATGGTCTAGTTTTATTATTTCGTTACAAACGCGTTCTAGAAAATAACGGTCGTGGGTAACCATAAACAAGGTGATGTTTTCTTTTGCAAAAAACACTTCTAGCCACTCAATCATTTCTAAATCTAAATGGTTGGTAGGCTCGTCTAATATTAATAAATCTGGTTTGTTTATTAAGGCATTTGCTAACGATAATCGTTTTTTTTGTCCGCCAGAAAGCGTGCTTACTTTTTGGTTTAAATTCTCGAGTTTTAGTTTAAAAAGTATTTGCTTGTATTGGGTTTCAAAATCCCACGCTTGGTGCAGTTCCATGTTTTCGAAAGCAATTTGATATGCTTCGGTGTCTTCTGGATTTAATAGTGCTTTTTCGTAAGCTTTTATTACTTTCAGAATTTGATTATCGGAACTAAAAATTGTGTCTTCTATAGTTGCGTTTTGGTTTAAAACAGGCTCTTGTGGTAAAAAAGAAACTACAATATCTTTTCTAAAAATTACTTGTCCAGAATCGGGTTGGTCTAATTTTGCAAGTATATTTAAAATTGAAGTTTTTCCGGTTCCATTTTTTGCTACAAATGCAACTTTTTGATCTTTGTGTATGCTAAAAGAAATGTCTTGGAAAAGGGTAAGCTCGCCATAGGATTTCGATATATTTTCTACGTTTAGATAATTCACAAATATTTTTTTTACAAATAACGGTTAAAAAACCAAAAAGTGAAGTATAAGTTTTGATATTCCTAGCTAAAAGTTATATTTGTTAAAAACATTTTATCTAAATATGAAGCGATTATTATTTGCTTTGGCAATTGTTATAAGTGTTGTTTTTACTTCGTGTATTCCACATAAAAACACT
>JBMZDY010000087.1:0-7541 GCA_049614585.1 Oceanihabitans sp. | reverse complement strand
TGTTTTTTCTTTTCTTTTCTATATGCATTATGGTATAATGTACGCCATTGGCAAAATGCTTTTGCTTGTTTCCAAGAAACACCTACTACAGGGTAATCATCGTAAGCTGCATGCCAAAAATAATCGTTATGCATTGGCTCGTTATACGAATAAGCGAAATCTCTAATCCATGCTGTGGTGTCTGGATAAATTGCTACTTCTTCTTTTATTATATAATCTTTACGACCTAGTTCTCTATTTTTAGCTGCTTTTTCAATATCCATATAGGTATATTGAAATTTAAATTTGGTTACATCCCAAGTACGTTGCCCGTTATAAGACTCTTCTAGAGGTATGTACATGGTGTCCATAACTTCTACATAGTATTCGTCTGGGTAGTCTTCGGTATTTAAGAACAAATCCACATCGTTGTTTAGCTTTCTACCTTCATATCCAGTTTCTCCCATACCACTATAGTTGTCGTACATGTATTTTTCGTAAGCATTCATTAATTCTGGATCTGCATCTTTAAATGCAAATTCTCCAATACCACCATCGCCAGGTGTTGCGCCTACCTCGTCTGCAAGGATTGCTAATTTGGTTCTAATAGTAGAATCTCTTACCCAATTTACAAATCTACGATACTCGCTATTTGTAATTTCGGTTGCATCCATATAAAAGGACCTAACGGTAACCGTTTTTGTTGGTGCGTCTTGAATTCCTGGTAAATCGTCATCTGATTTTCCCATAATAAATGCACCTCCAGGAATTAGCTCCATTCCATATGGTTTTTCAGGATGCCACTTCTTTCCTTTAACACCCATTAACTGGCCTCTATCGCCAGAGCCACAACTGGCTAAAAATGCTAAAACTGCGGTTAATAAAACAAATTTCTTCATATTCATAGTAAACACGAGGTTAATTTAACTCTTGTTAAAAAATTTTAAGAGCGTAAACATATCTATATATTTTTTAAAAAACAACTTTTTTAGAAAAAAAATAAACACTTTAACGTGAAAAACAAACGCTTTAACGACTTGCCTTACAACTTATTTACACACTGTTTTTTTTATAGGCTTTAAACCAGCGCTCTGGTATTAAATTATTGCATGCGTCTTTATAATCTTGGTGCATGCATGGTAATAACGTATGTCTTTTCAATTTATTATTCACTTGTGCTAAAAAAGGTATTTCTATCCACCAACGACCTGTTTTATTGCTCTTATAAAACACTAATTCTTGATCTTCGGCTAATGTAATAAACTTTTGGTAATTAGCTTCTTCTGAAAAACTATCGTCTTTTACTCTGCAATTTACTCCTTCTATAAAATACCAAATAATTTGTGCAATTAACATTGCAGTTATTTCGTCGTCTTTAGAAGGTTTGTATTCCCAAATACCAAAAGAGCTTACTTTATTACTTATTCCTGCATATCTTGAAATAGCACAAATTTCTTTTCCATCGAAGCCATTTGGAGACACTTTTTGATTAAGACTTACTTCGGAAGATTTTACTGCTCCTAAATCTAAGCTTACAATATTTGCATCGCGCATAACGGGCTCTACCTTATTTATATTGTTTGCTATATCTCCTAATCGATAAGCTTCAAAATAAAGCTTTTCCATTAAATCTATTTCTTCTTGCGAATTAAAATAGGTTTGATAGCCAATGTTTGCGTAATTAAATAAATTGTAAGGCTCGTCTAATATTACTTTACCTACAAAGCTATCGTTTTTTATTGGTTTTGCAGAATCTCCTAAATCGAATTTAGCATCTACATTTACCATATTTACCATTGGCATTAAGGTGTCGTAAGCACGATAAATAGCATAGGTTAAATCTTGGCTACCGCCCAATATTATTGGCACTATACCTTTTTGCACCAATATTGTAATTGTTGTTTTTAATGCAAAATAGGTATCTTCTACCGATTCTCCTTTATTAATATCGCCTAAGTCGGCAATATTGGTATTCCAACTTCCAGGAAACAATGCGTATAACGATTTTCTTATTTCGTTTAAACTAAATTCTTCTCCAATATAGTTTACATCGTTACGGTTTTCTAAAACTCCTAATATTACCAATTGTACACCTTCTAGATCTGGTATACCGTTTTGCTGGGTATGTATTTTTATTTTTTTTCCTAAGGCTTGTTGCGATAATAACTCGTTATGAGCTAATACCATATCGGTAACTGGGGAAAGAAAATTAAAATTCATTTATTGTATTATTTCTTTTTAGTTGTGGTTTTCTTTTTGGTGGTTGTTTTTTTCTTTTTTGCTTTCTTTTTTGGTGCATTCTTTTCTATAATTGCTTGCACTTCTTCTAAAGTAAACTTGGAAACATCTACCGTTTTTGGTAATTCTATTTTTGTTTTACCCTTTATTATATTGTGTCTTCCCCAACGTGCTTTTTCTACTTTTATTCCTTCTTCTTCCCAGTGGTGAATTACTTTATCTATTTCTTTTTGAATTTTTTCTTCAATAAGCGTTACAATATCTGTGTCTGATAAATTATCCCAATCGTATTTTTTATTTACGTTAATAAACATATTGTTCCATTTAATAAATGGCCCAAAACGCCCTTTTCCTTTTTGTACGGGTAATTCTTGATAGTAATATATAGGTGCGTCTGCTTTTTGCTTTTCTTTTATTAAAACTATCGCATCTTCTAACTCTACGGTTAATGGATCTGTTCCTTTTGGTAAGGATACGTAAGCTTTGCCAAATTTTACATAAGGCCCAAAACGACCATTATTTACTTGTACTTCTTCGTTTTCGAAAGTTCCTAAGTTTTTTGGCAACTGGAATAAATCCATTGCTTCTTCGAAAGTAATGGTGTTTAATTGTTGGTCTGGCGATAGACTAGCAAAACTTGGTTTCTCTTCGTCGTCTACGGTTCCTAATTGTACCATTGGCCCGAATTTACCAAGACGCACACTAACTCTTCTTCCTGTTTTTGGGTCTTCCCCTAGAATTCGTTCTCCAGATTCTCTTTCGGCATTTTCTTTTACATCTTCTACTTTTGGATGAAAAGTTTTATAGAAAGATTTCATCATTTTTTTCCAATCCTCTTTCCCTTCTGCAATTGCATCGAATTGATTTTCTACGGTAGCGGTAAAGTTATAATCTAATATACTTTCAAAGTGATTTACTAAAAAATCGGTAACAATCATACCAATATCTGTTGGTACTAGTTTCCCTTTATCTGACCCTACTTTTTCGGTAAGTTCAACATCTTTTACTGCTCCATTTTTTAAAGTAAGCTGTGCATAATTGCGTGCTAAACCATCTATTGTACCTTTTTCTACATAATTTCTATTTTGAATGGTAGAAATAGTTGGTGCATATGTAGATGGACGACCAATACCAAGTTCTTCTAATTTTTTTACTAGCGATGCTTCGGTAAATCTTGCTGGCGGCCTTGTATATCTTTGGGTTGCTGTAATGTAATTGTTTAAAAGCGTTTCGTTAACTTTCATTGCAGGCAACATACCATCTTGCTCTACATCTTCGTCGTCGGTTCCTTCTAGATAAACTTTTAAAAATCCTTCAAACTTAATTACTTCTCCGTTTGCGGTAAACAGTTCTTTATTTGTAGTCGATTCAATTTTAACGTTGGTACGCTCTAATTGTGCTTCACTCATTTGCGATGCTATGGCACGCTTCCATATTAAATCGTAAAGACGAGCTTGGTCTCTTTCTAAATTTACTTGGTGTGTTGCAAAATTAGTAGGTCTAATCGCTTCGTGAGCTTCTTGTGCTCCTTTAGATTTTCCTTTATAGTTTCTAGGCTTACTATACTTTTCGCCATAAGCAGATTCTATTTCTGCTTGCGCACCATTTCTAGCTTCGTCTGATAGGTTTACACTATCGGTACGCATATAGGTTATTAATCCTGCTTCGTATAAGCGTTGTGCCATATTCATGGTTTTGCTCACCGAAAAATATAATTTTCTAGCTGCTTCTTGTTGCAGTGTAGATGTTGTAAATGGTGCTGCTGGCGATTTTTTTGCAGGTTTTTTTTGTAAATCTGCAACTTTAAAATTTGCTTGCGCATTACTTTCTAGAAATGCAAAAGCTTCTTTTTTAGTGCTAAAGTTTTTTGGTAGTTTGGCTTTAAAAGATTGCCCTGCTTCGTTAGAGAATTCGGCATCTATTCTATAAGACGCTTCTGCTTTAAAGTTTTGTATTTCTCTTTCTTTTTCTACTATTAATCGAACCGAAACCGATTGTACTCGACCTGCAGAAAGCCCTCCTTTTACTTTTCGCCATAATACTGGTGAAAGCTCGTAACCTACAATTCTATCTAATACACGTCTTGCCTGTTGCGCGTCTACTAAATGGTAGTCTATACTTCTTGGGTTTTCTATTGCTTTTTGAATTGCAGACTTTGTAATTTCGTGAAAAACAATTCGTTTGGTTTTGTCTTTTTCTAATTTTAAAGTTTCGGCTAAATGCCATGCTATTGCTTCTCCTTCACGATCCTCATCACTCGCTAGCCATACCATTTCAGCTTTTTTTGCTAAATCTTTTAGCTTCTTTACAACTGCTTTTTTATCTTTAGATACTTCGTATTTAGGGTTAAAATCACCTGCTACATCTACTCCTAATTCTTTAGAAGGTAAATCTGCTATATGCCCAAAACTAGATTCTACTTTAAAATCTTTTCCTAGGAATTTTTCTATAGTTTTTGCTTTTGCTGGTGACTCAACAATTACTAAATTCTTCGCCATATTTCTGTTTTTTCGAAGTGCAAAGGTATAGGAAAAATAATTTATGCTCCTAATAAATTATGCTTAGAGGCTTATTTTTTTAACTTGAGCTCAACAAAAAAATCTATTAACTGAGACTTTTCTTTATTATATTTAATAGGTGTTTTCTATTTGCTTTATTTCGTCTTCATCGTTAAAACCTATAGACTCCTTATATATATAATAAGCTGGTAAGTACGAAAAAGATGCCGTTACATATACGCCTACAAAACACAAAAGCATCCCTACTACACCTGCTAATAAACCAGTTACAAAAAGCAACCCAAAAGTTAGCAACCATTTTTTATTTCCTAAAGCAAAACCCGCTTTAATAATTTCCCTTACCGAAAGTTCTGGGTTAAATGCAAAAATAACATTCATTAATGCTATAGGAACTATTACATATATTAAAGGAAAAACACACAGCAAGGTTGCAAGAAAAGATATACCAAATATTGCTAACGATAGTTTTACTAGTTTTCCTAAATATGGTCTTTTTAAATAGTAAAAATAATCGTCTGGTCCTGCTTCTTGTAAATCTTTTAATTTACAAATTCTATAAAAACCAGCTTTCATACCAAAGCCAATTACCATTGCAATTAAAGACATTAACATACTACATAAACCAAACGGAATCATTAACACAGGATTTGGTTCTACTCCTTGTTCTAGCATACTAGAATCTAATAAACCCAAACCAACTAAAGGCATGGTAAACAAAAAGTATAATGGCAGCATTAACAACATTGTAAGCAACAACATTACCAAACCTTGAAGCCAAACTTTTTTAAAAAGCTCGATACTTTTATTAAAAATATCACCAAAATCTAATTGCTTTGCGTTTTGTACTTTTTTTTCAAATTCTGAAAACACCATCTTTCCTTTTTATTGATTAGAGTTTCAAAAATAAGTAATTAAAAGTAATTATTTACACGCTGACACTTTGTCACTATATTTAAAATAATTGTATCTTTGCATGCTTCTTGACAGAAACATAATTCAATAATATAGTTAGCATACTGTAATACTTATACATACAGAAAAGAATACACCTGCTGAAACCAGCACATAAGATGGAAAAAACAATAGACGAAACCAAACAAGGACAAAGCCTTGAATTAGAAAATAAAGCAGAAAACAAACGCAAACTTTTTATAGAAAGTTATGGTTGCGCAATGAATTTTAGCGACAGTGAAATAGTTGCATCTATTCTTTCTGAACAAGGGTTTAACACCACACAACAACTGGAAGATGCAGATTTGGTTTTAGTAAACACTTGTTCTATACGTGATAAAGCTGAACAAACCGTTAGAAAACGTTTAGAAAAATACAACAAAGTAAAGAAAAAGGTAAACCCAAAAATGAAAGTAGGCGTTCTAGGCTGTATGGCAGAACGCTTGAAAAGCAAATTTCTAGAAGAAGAAAAAATTGTAGACTTAGTTGTCGGTCCTGATGCCTATAAAGATTTACCTAATTTACTAGCAGAAGTAGACGATGGCAGAGATGCCATTAACGTAATACTATCTAAAGAAGAAACCTATGGCGATATTGCTCCAGTACGTTTAAACAGTAATGGTGTAACAGCCTTTGTGTCTATAACACGAGGTTGCGATAACATGTGTACATTTTGTGTAGTACCTTTTACAAGAGGTAGAGAGCGCAGTAGAGACCCACAAAGTATAATAGAAGAAGTAAACGATTTATGGAATAAAGGTTATAAAGAAATTACTCTTCTAGGCCAAAATGTAGATAGCTACTTGTGGTATGGTGGCGGCTTGAAAAAAGATTTTATAAAAGCAACAGATTTACAAAAAGCAACAGCTACAAACTTTGCAAAACTTTTAGAATTGTGCGCAATAGCACAACCAAAAATGCGCATACGTTTCTCTACATCTAACCCACAAGACATGACTTTAGATGTTGTAGAAACAATGGCTAAGTTTGAAAATATTTGTAATTACATACACTTACCGGTACAAAGTGGTAGCAACCGTATATTAAAAGAAATGAATCGCCAGCATACTCGCGAAGAGTATATGGAACTTATAGATAATATAAAGCGTATTCTACCAGAATGCACCATAAGTCAAGACATGATAACTGGTTTCCCAACAGAAACAGAAGCAGACCACCAAGATACATTAAGCCTTATGCAATATGTAAAATATTCTTTTGGCTATATGTTTGCCTATTCCGAAAGACCAGGAACACTTGCCGAACGTAAACTAGAAGACGATATTCCTTTAGAAGTTAAAAAAAGACGTCTACAAGAAGTTATCGATTTACAACTAGAACACAGTAACGAAAAAACCCAATCTTTTGTTGGGCAAACCGTTGAAGTATTAATCGAAAAAGAAGCAAGAAAAGGAAATCAAGATTGGTCTGGGCGAAATAGCCAAAACCTACTTTGTGTTTTCCCAAAAGAAAATTATAAAGTTGGCGATTTTGTAAATGTAAAAATTACAAGAGCAACAAAAACTACGCTAATTGGCGAGCCTGTTGGGTATTCAAAAAATAATTAATAAAAACAGATTCCCACTTTCGTGGGAAATATTATGGAATCTATACAAGCAATAAAACAACGTTTCGGAATTATTGGCAACGACACTGCCTTAAATCGCGCGATTGAAAAAGCGATACAAGTAGCACCAACCGATATTTCAGTTTTAGTAACGGGCGAGTCTGGTGTTGGTAAAGAAAGTATTCCAAAAATAATACACCAACTTTCGCACAGAAAGCATGGTAAATACATAGCAGTAAACTGTGGTGCAATACCAGAAGGAACCATAGATAGCGAACTTTTTGGTC
>JBMZDY010000086.1:0-7599 GCA_049614585.1 Oceanihabitans sp. | reverse complement strand
CGTCCGAGTATCAAGGTAAGCGTGTTGTATTTGGTATAGACTATTCTGTATTGCCAGATAACACATATTTTAGACCAAATCATTACAGAAACGGAGGAGGTTTTGAAACTGGGCAAAATAACCCAGAATTAGTAATTAAACCTGATAATATATACGAAGATTTAAACGGTATAGATTCTGAATTAATCAAAATAGTAAAAAATGAAGCTTTACAGCCAGCTGAAAATTTAGCAAATCTAGAATTAGATGATTTTAAAACAGTTGTTATACCAAAAGATAACACAGATACTGTTTTTTCAACTTCAAATTATTTAACCACGAATTATTATACCGATAGAGCTTCATTGTTAAATGGAGAAGTATTAAAAAATATATTTTTCAAATCATTAATAGACACAAGCATAACTATTGCTTTTTTAGATTTAAGTTCTGGAACGGCCTCTGTTTTACATGAAGAAAATGTAACTGCAGAAATAGGTGTTAACGTTATTAAATTAGAAGATTTATCTGTTCCTGGATCTGTTTTTGAAAATTCAGAAATTTTTATTGCAATTAGCCCTACAGAAACATCTACCTTTAAAGCTTCTACAGATGTAGGAGAATTAAAAATAATAAGTAAGACTACTGGAGCAATTTCATCTACAGCTTTATCAAACCCGTTATGGATTGAGAAAATAAGCATTGATTTATTACCATTAGAACAATTAATTTTAGAGGGCTTAAAATATGATTATACAGATAATCTACCAATATTACCGCCACAGTTATTTTTAATAGACGACGAACCATTAACACTATATCGCCAGTCGTTATTTCAAAAATTTAAAAACAAAAATCTACCAAATGTATTATTGCTTTCTGAAAAACACACATTTGAAATATCAGAACCATCTCAGTTAATTGGTAGCGATTTAGGTACAACAGGAAGATTGTTAATTAATGATAATACGTTGGTTAATAATATTCTTTATAAAGATATTGAAATAATAAAAGGAACGCTTGCAGGGAAGTCTGGTTCCACGATCACTCTAATGACTTTGGGAGATAGTTTAACAGAGGGAGGAAATGGGAATTTTAATACTTCGCCAATGTTCCTTTTAACTCAAGCATTAGCAGCAGACGGTATAACTTTACAAGGTGTTGGAACTTTGCAACGCACATCAGGAAATATAACTCAAAAGATTGAAGGTCGTGGCGGCTGGAGGTTTCGAACATTTGTTGGCCTGGAGCCTAAATTTTCATCCTTAGCAGTTACACTGCCAAGCGAAACACAAAGCACATGGATAGAAGGAGTAGATGGCGTGATGAACACAATAAAAGCCAATAATGTGTTTTTATATCCTGCAACTGCTCAAGAGTTGTTAGACTACCCTGAATGGTGTTTCCATTTCGTAAGTGGTTCTAGTTCCGAAAATGTAAGCTTTAGTACCAACCCCTCTTTAGGAACATACCATATTTTTAATCCAGCAAAATACCTAAGTGAAAGAAACATTACAGCTCCTGACGTATTATCTATTGCCTTAGGGACAAACGAATGGTATTTAGGAGGTTTTTCTGGTTGGGATTTGCCTTTAATTGTTAATTGTGCGAATTGGATGATTACACGATTAGTGGCCGCTATGCCAACAACGAAAATAATTGTAATGGCGTGTAACAACTTTCCTTTATCGTTAGATAATCATTGGAAAAATAAGGCAAGTTATTTAACTGCCGAAATTCAAAAAATCTGCGAAACCAAAAGAGCTAATGGAGCTGCTAACTTGTTTTGTCTTTCTACCTATGCGGAAGGCTCTAGAAAAACAGCGTATAACCAGCAATTAGCAGGAGTAAATATAAGCTCAGGAAATACTGTTAAAATAGCAGAAATAGACAGCAATGTACACATGCTTAATGCTAACGATTCTGGAAGAAAAGACTATTTGGAAAGTTTACGACGAGCAATAGTTTGTAGCTTGTAATAGATAACGTTAATAGAGGTGTAACAAAAAAAGTCCTCTAACCATTTAAAAACTTCTCACAGTAATTTAAATTTAGCAACAAAGCCCAGTTAGAGGACATAAAGTCTTCTGATTGGGCTTTGCTTATAGATATATTACTGTGAGAATAGCAAATATATAAAATCAATAACATCAAATCAATCAAAAAATGAACAAACATTTCAATAATTCTCCTTTACCGTTTCAAGGTCAAAAACGAAGATTTATTAAAAAATTTAAAGCAGCTTTAAATGATTTCCCAAATGATACTACTTATGTAGACTTATTTGGAGGCTCTGGTTTACTTGCGCATACGGTTAAGCAGAAATATCCAAAAGCAAAAGTAATATGGAATGATTATGATAATTTTAAAAGTAGAATAGACTCTATACATGAAACAAACCTTTTACTAGCCAAATTACGACGTCTATTGTTTGATTCGCCAAGAAAGGCGCGAATGTCTGACAAAGCAAAAAATAATGTGTTAGAAGTGATAAAACAGCACGAGGTTTTGTTTGGTTATGTAGATTACATTACTATTTCATCATGCTTTTTGTTTAGTGCTAAATATGCAACTAACTACAGTGAATTAGAAGCTTCAGGCTTCTATAATAAAATAAAATTAACTGATTACGATGCTACAGGCTATTTAAAAGGAGTTGAACGTGTGCAAAAAGATTATAAAGAATTGTATGAAACTAGCAAAAGTGCTACAACTGTTTTTTTAGTAGATCCACCATATTTAAGTACTGATACTAGTAGTTATAATAGTAAGAACTACTGGAAGCTTAAAGATTACTTAGATGTTTTAAATGTATTAAATGATTCTAAATACTTCTACTTTACAAGTAACAAAAGTCAGATAGTAGAGTTATGTGACTGGATAGAGACTCGTGCTTCAACAGGTAATCCGTTTGAAGGATCAACCATGACTACTACATCAGGTTCTGTAAGTCATTCGTCTACTTATACGGATATAATGCTGTTTAAATAGTATTTAAACTAACTAAAAAAATGTACTTTTTAAATTAAAATTATGTACTTTTTAATTTTCCGATTATAGTTATGGGAAGCAAGCATGAGAATAATACCAGCAATAGATATAATAGAAGGTAAATGTGTTCGACTTACCAAAGGCGATTACAATACCAAAAAAGTATATAATGAAAATCCACTAGAAGTAGCAAAACAATTTGAAGCTTCAGGAATTCAATATTTACACTTAGTAGATTTAGATGGCGCAAAAGCAAAGCATATAGTAAACTATAAAGTGCTGGAACAAATAGCTTCAAAAACTAATTTAAAAATAGATTTTGGAGGTGGTTTAAAATCCGATGAAGACTTGCATATAGCATTTAATTCTGGCGCTAAGCAAATTACAGGAGGAAGCATTGCAGTTCAAGATACCAATACATTTAATGGATGGATTTCTAAGTATGGCTCGCAAAAAATTATTCTTGGTGCAGATTGTAGAAACGAAAAAATTGCAATAAGTGGCTGGTTAGAAGAAAGTACACTAGAAGTAATACCTTTTGTACAAGGATACCAGAAAAAAAACATCGAATATGTAATCTGTACAGACATAGCAAAAGATGGTATGCTTGAAGGACCATCGGTTGCCTTATACCAAAAAATGCTAGAAACCTGTAACGTAAATAACAAAACAATAAAGCTTATTGCATCTGGAGGAGTTACAACAATAGAAGATGTAAAGGTGTTAGAAAAAATAGGTTGCGAAGGTGTTATTATAGGAAAAGCACTATACGAAGGAAATATTAGTTTAACCAGTTTAGAAACCTTTTTATAAAATGCTAGCAAAAAGAATAATTCCTTGTTTAGATATTAAAAACGGACGTACCGTTAAAGGTATAAACTTTGTTGGTTTACGCGATGCTGGCGACCCAGTGTTGCTTGCAAAAAAATATGCAACTTTAGGAGCAGACGAGCTAGTATTGTTAGATATCTCGGCAACTCTAGAAGGTAGAAAAACCATGCTAGACATTGTACTTAAAGTAGCAGCACAAGTAAATATACCATTTACAGTAGGAGGCGGAATTTCGTCAATTAGCGATGTAGATGCCTTATTAAAATCTGGTGCAGACAAGGTTTCTATTAATTCTTCGGCAATTAAAAGACCAGAATTAATAAATGAATTGGCCAACAAATTTGGTAGTCAATGTGTAACAGTTGCTATAGATGCAAAGCAAATTAATGGCAACTGGATTGTGCATATTGCAGGTGGAAGTAAAGCAACCAATTTAGATTTATTTACTTGGGCAAAAGAAGCCGAAAATAGAGGAGCAGGCGAGATTTTATTTACATCTATGAATAACGATGGCACCAAAAATGGCTTTGCAAATAAAGCTTTGGCAAGACTTTCTAAGGAATTAAATATACCAATAATAGCTTCTGGAGGAGCTGGAAAAATTGAGCATTTTGTAGATGCATTTGTAGAAGGAAAAGCAGATGCAGCATTGGCTGCTAGTGTTTTTCATTATGAAGAAATAGGAATACAAGAATTAAAAAAAGAACTAAAAAGGAAGCAAATTCCTGTTAGAATATAATTTGGCTGTTCGAGCGTAGTCTAGAATTTATTCACCTCTCTACAGCGCTCGAAGTGACAAGAAATAAGATAATTATGAATATAGATTTTAATAAGAATAGTGATGGTTTAGTACCAGCAATTATTCAAGATGCAATAACCAATAAAGTGCTAATGTTGGGTTATATGAATGCTGAAGCATTTAATAAAACTATGGAAAGCATGCAAGTAACTTTTTATAGCAGAACCAAAAAAAGACTGTGGACAAAAGGGGAAGAAAGCGGTAACTTTTTGCAACTAATAAACTATAAATTAGATTGCGATAACGATACTTTATTAATACAAGTAAACCCAAAAGGACCAACTTGCCATAAAGGAACAGATACTTGTTGGAATGAAGAAAATGAAGACAACTATGGATTTATTTCTAAGCTGGAAAATGTAATAGAAGAAAGAAGAACAAGTGCAAATACAAGCAAATCGTATGTAGCATCTTTATTTTCTAAAGGCATAAATAAAATTGCACAAAAAGTAGGAGAGGAAGCTGTAGAAGTTGTTATAGAAGCAAAAGATAATGATGCTAATTTGTTTTTAAACGAAAGTGCCGATTTGCTATTTCATTATTTAATGCTATTACAAGCAAAAGGATTTACATTAAAAGATGTTGTTTCGGTTTTAAAAGAAAGAGAAAAATAAAAGCATAAAAAAGGCATTTTAAAAAATTAA
Source organism: Oceanihabitans sp. (assembly GCA_049614585.1). Classification (GTDB taxonomy): domain Bacteria; phylum Bacteroidota; class Bacteroidia; order Flavobacteriales; family Flavobacteriaceae; genus Oceanihabitans. The sequence continues at coordinate 2,355 of JBMZDY010000086.1, read as the reverse complement.
AATGCCTTTTTTAGTATTGCTTTTTAGGGTTTATGCTAGCCAATTATTTGCTACTGCTTTTCTAGCAAATAATACCAGAAGTACAGAGAATAAAATAATTATAATAGTCATAACCATATTATCTGCGTGACCTTGCGATAGTAAATATCCCATTTGTACAATTACAGCTATTAAAGAAATAAGCAGTAAAATGTTTGCAAATTTCTTTCGTAATAATAAAAGCAAACAACCTAAAGTACCTGCAAAAACTGCAATTGCAAATGCTGCAGTTAGCCAAGTAGGATGATTACTTACTATTTCTAGTTGCTCTGCTGTATATTGCGAGCGCCAACTTTCGGTATTATAAGCTTGACCAAGATATTGGAATACTCCCATGGCATTCCAAATAAGTCCAATAACACTTACAATCCAAAACCAAATTGGTGGTTTATTACTTGAGTTTTCTGACATAATATTTTGTTTTTTGGTTAGTTAATAGATATACAATTTATAAAAAATATGTTAAATACTATCTGCCTCAATCATTTGAAGCGTTTGTTCAATCCAATCTACATTAAAATCTAAAGGGTATTCTGGCGAAACGCCTTTGCCTTCAAAAGCAATATATTCATGAAAATTCATATCTGTTGGCACCATATTAAAAATACCCGAAGGCGTATTGTAGTTATAGCCATAGTTCATGCCATAAGCAACAATGCCTCTTGTAGTTTGCCCTAAATGCTTCGCATTTTTTAAATTTTTTAACTTAATAGTAAATTGCTCGCCATTACTACCAGCAAAACAATTAGTTAATATATACACATTCTTGTTTTTTAATAATTTTAAAAAAGGATCGGATAATTTACTACTTCCACCTGCATTACTTCTTAAATCTACAATTACATTTTTTGCATTTAATTCTTTTTTCATTTTAGCATAAAAATCTTTAAAAGCTTTTTTATTAGATTTACTAAAAGAGCTAAAATTACCAAAGTACATATACTGTGTATCTGGAGTTAGTTGCTTAAACTCCCAATTAGATTGGTTTTTTATAGGAAGCTCTTCATTTGCTGTATTTCCTTCTTTTTTATAAGCCCAAATTCTTCCGTTTTCAAACGATATGCTTTTAACTAACTTTGGCGTTCTAGTAATTGGATGGTAATAATACAGGTTGTATTTAATGCCATTTGTATGTGTTGCTTTAAAAATAATTTCGCCAGATTCCCATTGGTTTAGTGTGCTGCTAAGTACAACACCAATTAAATCTTTTTTATTTTCTGAATAGTAAATACCTATTTTTTGAGAATTGTTAAAATTATAAATACCTTCTAATTCTTCGGAAGTTTTATTAGAAAGCTCCTGTTCGAGTTTAGTAAGTTCTCTGGTTGTTTTTGGGTGGTTTTTAAATTTATTTGTTGCTTTAAACGCATTTACTTTGTTTAAATCTTTAGCATCTTCTTTTGGTAAATATTTGGAAACAAATGATAAAGAAGCGTGCGAGTCGTTTACTAATAACATTTGTTGTAATAACATTTTATAACAATCTTCCACCAAAATTGGTTGCTTCATTTTTGCTGCAAGCATTTTGTAATTGGCATTAAATGCTACTAGTTTTTCCCCTTTAATTTGTTTTTTATACGATTGCATTTTTTGCATTTTTTCAACAATAAAATCTAAATCGGTTTTACAATCGCAAGTTTCCGATTGCGAAAAAACAGAAGTGTTTGTAACAAATAATGCAAAACTAAGTAGTAATAAATTTCTCATAATATTATATTTTATTGGTTTAACTTTCTGAAACAAATGTATTTCAGAATTCTAATAAAATGTAATAATAACAATGCTTTGGGGTGAAATTAGCCTATTTTGTGGCGAAATTTATATGCTCTTTTACTTTGTCTAGGTAGGTTTTAGAAACAGGAATGTTTAGTGCATTCGATAGTATTAAAAAATGCTTTCCGTTTTCTGTTTCCCATTGTTGAAAATGATAAGGATTAATAATATAGCTTCTATGTGTACGTAATAAATCTGGAAAGGTGTTTGCAATAACAGATAGTTTATTTCTAATTACTGTTTTTTTTAATTCGTTATTAGAAATATAAAAAGCTTCCACATAATTATCAGAAGATTTTATACAAATTAAATCTTTTAAAAGTAATCGTAAACCTTCGTAATTACCTTCGCCTTGAATTTCAATTTTTTGTTCTTCTAATTTCTTGTCCTTGTATTTACCAAAAGCAAATCTGCAAATAATAACTATTGGTAAAATAGTTAGCATAGCAGGAAGTATTATAGATTTTAAATGATAAAAAATATCGTATGCATTTGGATGCCAATTAACTATAAAATGCAGGTAAAAAAGTCTTATCACTACAA
>JBMZDY010000085.1:0-7613 GCA_049614585.1 Oceanihabitans sp. | reverse complement strand
GTATAACTCTTTCGAGGTGCATTTCGATATTTTAAAACCTACCGATTCAATTTTTTTAAATGCAGTAAACATGCAATTTAAAAACCTAACTTTAAATGGTAAAAAGCATGCTTTTAAAAACGATGGAAAGCACTTAATTATTACTGAAAAATTTAAACCCTCTAAAAATAATATTTTACGATTTGTGTTTTTTGCTTCCCCAAAAAAAGCAATGTATTTTGTTGGTTGGGATAATACTGCTAAAAACCAGATTTGGACCCAAGGGCAGGGGAAATACACTAGTAATTGGTTACCAAGTATAGACGATATGAACGAGAAAATTACATTTCGTTTAACTTTTGCAGCGCCATTAGATTACCAAGTAATATCCAATGGGAAATTAATTTCTAAAACCCAAAATAGTACTTACAATTTGTGGCATTACCAAATGAAAAAACCGATGTCTAGCTATTTGGTAGCAGTGGCCTTGGGTAAATATTCTAAAGCTACAGAAAACTCAAAAAGTGGTATTCCTTTAGAAATGTATTATTATCCAGAAGATTCTTTAAAAGTAGAGCCTACTTATCGCTACACAAAAAAAATGTTCGATTATTTAGAAAAAGAAATAGGAGTAGCTTATCCGTGGCAAAATTATAAACAAGTTCCTGTACACGATTTTTTGTATTCTGGAATGGAAAATACAAGCTGTACTATTTTTTCGGATGCTTTTATGGTTGACGAAATTGGATTTGCAGATAAAAATTATGTAAATGTAAATGCGCACGAGCTAGCACACCAATGGTTTGGTAATTATGTAACGGCAACCTCTGGAAAACACCATTGGCTTCAAGAAGGATTTTCAACCTATTATGCGCTTTTAGCAGAAAAAGAAGTTTTTGGCGAAGATTATTATTATTTTAAGCTATTTGAATATGCTCAAGAATTAGCTACTCAAGAGCGCTTAGGAGGTAATACAGCCTTATTAAACCCTAAATCTAGTAGCACAACATTTTATAAAAAAGGCGCTTGGGTATTGCATTTATTAAGAGAGAAAGTGGGGTCTGTAGCGTTTCAAAAAGCAGTAAAAAATTATTTAAATAAGCATGCTTTTAAAAATGTAAGAACAAAAGATTTTATTTTAGAATTAGAGCTTGCAAGCAATCAAAAATTACAGTCTTTTGTAAATAGGTGGTTAGAAGACAAGGCTTTTTATTATGAAGAAGCTATACATTCCTTAAAAAAACAATCGGAATACATTCAAGAATACTTAATGGTAGATTGCGAAACGCCAAATGCAAAGTGCGATTATTATTTAAAGTCTTGGATTTCTGATGAAGCAAAAAGTAAAATTATTGCTCAAATACCAGAAAGAGTTACTACTGAAGTATTTAGAAATAGCATAAAAGTTAGGCAAGCAATTGCAGTGCACCTTAATAAAATACCACTTGCTTTAAAAAAGGATTATGAAACTCTTTTAAACGATAAATCGTATATAACCATAGAAAATGCATTATATAATCTTTGGACCAATTTCCCAGAAGACAGGTTTTTGTATTTAAACTCTACCAAGAATATTACAGGATTAACCAATAAAAATGTGCGTTTATTATGGTTGGCATTAGCAATAGTAACCAAAGATTATAAAGTAGAAACTAAAAAAGAATATTTAAACGAGTTGGTGCATTATACTTCGCCTGCTTTTAATTTTGAAATTAGAATGCAAGCTTTTCGTTTGTTAGAATCTTTGCAGATTGTAAATAAAACAGTTATAAAGCATTATAACGAAGCAGAAAAGCATCACAACTGGCGACTGCAAAAATTTGCAAAAGCATTTAAAGAGAAAAATAAAGAAAATCCAAAATATCTAGAATTAATAACCAACTAAATAAGAAAAATTAATGCGAGCATTAGTAATATCTGGAGGAGGTAGCAAAGGAGCATTTGCTGGCGGAGTAGCCCAATATTTAATAGAGCAAGAAAAAAAGAAGTACGATATGTATTTAGGAACTTCTACCGGTAGCTTACTAATACCACATTTAGCAGTAAACGATATTGGTAAATTGTATAACATGTTTACCAATGTTAGCCAGCATAATATATTTAGTGTAAACCCATTTATACAAAGAAAAAAAGATGGAAGAGAGTTTGTTTCTATTAATTTTTTAAACTCGGTTTGGCAATTTATTAAAAAGAAAAGAACATTTGGCGAGAGTAAAAACCTGCGGAAACATATTAGGAAAAACTTTATAGAATCGGAATTTAATGCCATTCGTGAAAACGAAAAAGATGTAGTAGTTACGGTTTCTAATTTGTCTAAAAATCGAGTAGAGTATAAGTCTATAAAAGAGTTTACTTACGATGAATTTTGTAATTGGATTTGGATTTCTTGTAATTACATACCATTTATGTCTTTAGCAAAAGTAAATGGTTTTGAATATGCAGATGGTGCTTTTGGTTGTGTTATACCTATTCGCGAAGCAATACAAAGAGGAGCAACCGAAATAGATGCAATTGTTTTAGAGAGTGAAAATCTAGAGTACAATAAAGTACTAGGTAAGAATCCATTTTCACTAATGATTAATCTGTTTGGGCATTTGTTAGATCAGGTTGAAAAAAGCGATATAGCAATAGGAAAGCTTGCTGCAAGACATAAAAATGTAAAACTTAATTTATATTATACGCCAACCAAACTTACCGAGAACTCTTTAATATTTAGTAAAAGACTTATGGAAAAATGGTGGCGAGAAGGCTTTTTGTATGCCCAAAAAAAACATGGCAATATGCCTAGCACAGTTGCAGTTAAATAGCTATTGTATTAAAAAAGTTTACTTACTTCGTCTCGAATATAAGATAAGCCAGCATGGCTAGGAGCGTGGCCTTCCATCATTTCGCTTAGTATTACTTCACGTAGTTTATTTGCCGAGTCTGTAGTTTCTAATAAAGTTGCTTTTCGTATTAATTGAATGGTTGCATTTTTAGAAGCGTTAATAACATTCCAACACTCATCAGACACATAAATTTGCTGCGATAAATTATGTTCAAATTCTTGCTCTATAGATGCAATAAGAAGCGATTCGTAACTCTCTTTATCATTAGAAATTGGATTTATGCGTAATAATAATTTAGCAGGTGCAATTCTTTCTAAAAACAAAACCATACGTTCGTAAGCTTGCAAGCGTAGCGGAAATGCTTCTTTTTGTAATTCTTTATGCATTAAAAAAGTGCGTCTGTTATTTTCGTTTTCGGTATGTTCTCTAAAAAATAAATATGCAATTGCTCCTGTAATTAATGCAGGAATAATGTACATGAGTAAATTAATAAGCTGTTGTTCCATGTAATAAATTAGCTTTTTTGGTTGTTATAATTACCTCCCAAATGTACACAATCTTTTAAACTTTGTATGCCTTTAAATGGCACAGGAGTTTTTGTATAGCCATAGGTTTTGTCTAACTCTTTAGAAAGATAATGGTCGTCTACATTCACGTCAATATCATTCATTTTAAATTGGCAAGGGTGTTCGTAACCAGCTGCATGCGTAATTTCAATAAATTCTTTTCTAAAAGTCTTAAAGTATTGTGCTAAGCGTACCGATTTTAAAGTTGGGTCTATGCCATTTTGCAACCATTTATTTTGAGTTGCTACACCACTAGGGCATTTATTAGTATGGCATACTTGTGCTTGTATACAGCCAATACTCATCATTGCCTCGCGTGCTACATTAATGCAGTCGGCACCCATTGCAAATGCCATAGCAGCTTTAGCTGGAAAGCCTAATTTTCCGCTACCAATAAACACGATGCGCTCGATTAGGTTTTTAGCTTTAAACAGTTTGTATAAATCACTAAATCCGTACACCCAAGGTAAAGATACATGATCGGCAAAACTAGGAGGAGCAGCTCCAGTACCACCTTCACCACCATCTACGGTAATAAAGTCTGGTCCTTTGCCTGTAGCATTCATAATATCTGCTAGCTCTTCCCATTGTTCTAGTTTACCAATAGCTGCTTTTATACCTACTGGTAAGCCAGTAGCTTCTGCAATTGCTTCAATAAAATCTACCATTTCTGGTACGTTAGAGAATGCTTTGTGGTTTGGAGGAGATAATACATCTTTACCTACTTCCACACCTCTAATTTTGGCAATTTCTGGCGTTATTTTTGCGCCTGGTAAAACGCCTCCTTTTCCAGGTTTTGCACCTTGAGAAAGTTTTACTTCTATAGCTCGAATAAACGGATTGTCGGCAACTAATTTTTTCATTTTTTCCATAGAAAAACCACCATCTTCAGCACGAACACCAAAGTAACCAGTTCCAAAATGAAAAACAACATCGCCGCCATTACTATGGTAAGGCGATAAGCCACCTTCGCCAGTGTTGTGGTACGCACTAGCCAATTGCACACCTTTATTAAGTGATTCTACTGCTTTTGCAGATAACGATCCAAAACTCATCGCCGATACGTTTATTACCGATGCAGGACGGTACGGACGCCTTCTATTGTTGTGTAAACCCATAACTTTTGCACATGGTAAAAACGCTTTGTCTATTGCGTTTGGGTGGGCTTTATCTATTTGATAGGGCATCATGGCATTGTTAATAAAAATATGCTGATGCGCATAAATATCACGATCGGTTCCAAAACCTTCATAATTATTTTCTTTTTTAGCAGATGCATAAACCCAACCACGTTCTATACGATTAAATGGTAATTCCTCTCTATTGTTTGCTACAAAATACTGGCGAATTTCTGGGCCAATGCTTTCAAATAAATAGCGAACATGTCCAATTACGGGGAAGTTGTGACTTATAGTGTGTTTTTTTTGAATGATATCGCGTAATGCTACAAGTACTAAAGCGATTATAACCCAAAGCCACCAAGGAATGTTTCCTAAAAAATCTAACATAAATTTGAAATTTAATTATTTTGAAAGTGTAAATATATTTAAAAAATAAAAGACACTATCATTTCCTTTAATTGTTTATAATTATTCTAAAAACACAAGTATAAAAAGTCAAGTATTAGTTATTTTCACGTTTTAAAATGAAAGCAATTTGGAGAATTACTTAAACCAATTAAACGAAGCACAATTAGCGCCAACTATACAAAAAGATGGCCCCATGATTGTAATAGCAGGAGCAGGATCTGGTAAAACAAGAGTGCTTACTTATAGAATAGCATATTTAATGAGTCAAGGAGTAGATTCGTTTAATATTTTAGCTTTAACGTTTACTAATAAAGCAGCTCGCGAAATGAAATCGCGTATTGCAACAATAGTTGGTGAAAGTGAAGCTAAAAATTTGTGGATGGGAACGTTTCACTCGGTTTTTGCTAAAATACTTCGTTTTGAAGCAGATAGATTGGGATACCCAAGTAATTTTACAATTTATGACACTCAAGATTCCGATAGATTAATAGCTTCCATAATAAAAGAGATGAATCTAGATAAAGATATCTATAAATACAAACAGGTACGCTCTAGAATTTCTTCTTATAAAAATAGCTTAATTACTGTTAAAGCTTACTTTAATAATCCAGAGTTAATAGAAGCAGATGCCATGGCTAGAAGGCCGCAAATGGGAACGATTTATAAAAATTACGTAGAACGTTGTTTTAAAGCTGGAGCTATGGATTTTGATGATTTACTATTAAAAACTAACGAGCTATTAACAAGATTTCCAGAAGTATTAGCTAAGTACCAAGATAAGTTTAGATATATTTTGGTAGACGAGTACCAAGATACCAACCACTCGCAATACTTAATTGTAAGAGCACTTAGCGATCGTTTTCAAAATATTTGTGTAGTTGGTGACGATGCACAAAGTATTTATGCTTTTAGAGGAGCTAACATTAATAACATTTTAAATTTTCAAAAAGACTATAGCGATGTAAAGCTTTTTAGATTAGAACAAAATTATCGTTCAACAAAAAATATTGTGAATGCAGCTAATTCGATAATTGAAAAAAACAAAACCAAATTAGATAAAGTAGTTTGGACCGCGAACGACAAAGGTGCAAAAATAATAGTAAATCGCTCCCTTACCGATGGCGATGAAGGACGTTATGTAGCAAGTACCATTTTTGAAACCAAAATGCAAGAGCAACTACAAAATAGTGCATTTGCGGTATTATATAGAACCAATGCGCAATCTCGTGCAATAGAAGACGCGCTTCGAAAAAGAGGTATTGAATATAGAATTTATGGTGGACTTTCGTTTTACCAACGCAAAGAAATAAAAGATGTACTTTCTTATTTGCGTTTAATTATTAACCCAGCAGACGAAGAAGCATTAAAACGTATTATAAATTTTCCTGCAAGAGGAATTGGGCAAACCACATTAGACCGACTTATAGTAGCTGCAAATGGTTATGAAAAATCGATTTTTGAAGTTCTTAAAAACTTAGATAAAATTGAAATTAATATTAATTCGGGGACTAGAAATAAATTGAAAGATTTTGTTACTCTTATTGAAAGTTTTCAAGTATTAAATAAAACAGCAACCGTTTTTGAGCTAGCAGAACATGTGCTAAAAGCAAGTGGTTTAATAAGGGAGTTTAATAAAGATGCCACACCAGAAGGAGTTGCAAGGCTTGAAAACACCGAAGAACTACTTAATGGTATGAAAGATTTTGTTGAAGGGCAAAAAGAAATAGCAGATACCACAGGTTCGCTTGCAGAATTTCTAGAAGATGTAGCGCTTGCAACAGATTTAGATGCCGATAAAGGAGATAGCAACCATGTAGCATTAATGACCATACACTTAGCAAAAGGATTAGAATTTCCGTATGTGTTTATAGTAGGTCTGGAAGAAGATTTGTTTCCAAGTGCTATGAGCATGAATACCAGAAGCGAACTAGAAGAAGAAAGGCGTTTGTTTTATGTAGCATTAACAAGAGCAGAAAAACAAGCGTATTTAACTTATGCTTTATCGCGCTATAGATGGGGAAAATTAATAGACGCAGAACCAAGTAGGTTTATTGAGGAGATAGACGAGCAATATTTAGATATAGTTACACCAATAGAAGAACGTCGTTTTAACCCTATGTTAGACGCCGATATTTTTGGAGATGTAGAACCAAACAAAATTAGATTTAAAAAACCAAAGCAACCTACATTTACTAAAAAGGGAACTACAAAAAAGCCTGTAGAGAAATTTAAAATTTCTACACCTAAAAACTTAAAACCAGTTTCTAAAACAACAGGTAGTGCAAATTTATTTGATAATAAATTAACCGTTGGTAATATGGTTAAGCATATACGTTTTGGAAAAGGAGAAGTTTTAAAAATTGAAGGCGTAGGAGCAGATACAAAAGCCGAAATTAAATTTGAAGTAGGTGGAACTAAAAAGTTATTATTGCGTTTTGCTAAGTTAGAAGTAATAGGATAGTAGTAAGGTCTTTTAGTTGCTATTGTAAATATAAATCGAATACTTGGTTGGTATCGTTTCCAATACTAATATTTAATTCTTCATAAAAACAAAGGAGTTCCATAATTGTTTCTTCATTTATAGCATCTTTATTTGCGCAAGAAAAAAAAGCAAAAACTAATTTAAATAAGAATAAAAATGGGTAGTTGGTACGCATAATAAAATATTTAATTACTTTGTAATCGTTAAGATAATAATTAAAGTATGGCTC
>JBMZDY010000084.1:0-7637 GCA_049614585.1 Oceanihabitans sp. | reverse complement strand
TCTAGAAACGTTATCAATTCCGTTTACCTTTTTGAGGTTTTCCATTAGCTTTTTAAGCATGGTTTGGTTGTTAACCACGACATTTATTTTTCCTGAAAATATACCATCGTCACTTTGAAAGCTAATACTTTTCATGTTAACATGCATATTAGAAGAGATAACTTTAGTTATATTATTTACTAAGCCTAGATTATCGATTCCTGATAAAATTATTTTTGCAGCAAATTCTTGTTGGGTAGAGTCTATCCATTTTGCTGGCATAATGCGATAAGCATAATTCGATTGTAGGGAAACTGCATTTGGACAATTTTTTTTGTGCACTTTAATGCCTTCGTTTACTGTTATAAACCCAAATACAGGATCTCCAGGAATAGGATTGCAACAGTTTGCCAATCTATAATCTAATTTTTCTTCTTCTTTACCAAAAACTAATAAATCGTACTTCGTGGTTATTTCGTCTTTTTCAAGATCTTCTTTAGATATGGTAGGTTTTCTTGAAATTTTATTTTTTATATAACTAACCAAAGCATTGCTTCTTGAGGAAGCATACTCTTTTAGCATGATATTATCAATTAATCCAGCACCAACTCTATAAAACAAATCTAAGCTGGTTTTTAGCTTAAAATGACTTACCATTTCGTTTATAGAATTCTCGTTTAAGGTTATTTTTAATTGCTTTAATTTTCTTCTTAAAATTTCTTTTCCATCTTCTGCAATTCGCTTGGTGTCTTCTTTTAAAGCCGATTTTATTTTTGCTCGTGCTCTGGCAGTAGTTGCATAGTCTAACCAGTTGGAATTTGGTTTTGCATTTTCTGAAGTTAATATATCTACTTGGTCGCCACTTTTTAATACGTTACTAAGTGGCACTAGTTTACCATTTACTTTAGCGCCTCTTGTTTTCATGCCTACTTCTGTATGAATACTAAAAGCAAAGTCTAATGGTGTAGCGCCTTTTGGGAGCGATTTTAAATCGCCTTTTGGTGTGAAAACAAATATTTCTTTAGAATAGAGATTTAGTTTAAATTGTTCTACAAAATCTACAGCATTGGTTTCTTGGTTCTCTAATGCATCTTGTAATCTATTAATCCAAGTTTCTAAACTATCTTCTTTTTCTTCTTTGTTTTTATATTTATAGTGAGCTGCATATCCTTTTTCTGCAATCTCATTCATTCGTTCGCTACGTATTTGTACTTCTACCCAACGCCCTTTTGGCCCCATTACTGTAATGTGTAAAGCTTCGTAACCAGTAGATTTTGGTGAAGATATCCAATCGCGTAACCTGGTTGGATTTGGTCTAAAATGATCGGTAACTATCGAGTATATTTTCCAAGCTAGAAATTTTTCGTTAGCTGCATCGCTTTTGTATATTATTCGAACTGCAAATTTATCGTAGACTTCATCAAAAGTAACCCCTTGTGCTATCATTTTCTTTCTTATAGAAAAAATAGATTTTGGTCTTCCTTTTATATCGTAATTTAGATTTTCTTTGTCTAAAGAGTTTTTAATTACATTATTAAAATCGTTAATATATATATCTTGCTCTTCTTTGCTTTCTTTCATTTTAAGCAAAATGTCTTGATATACCTCGGGTTCTGTGTATTTTAAGCCTAAGTCTTCTAATTCGGTTTTTATATTATACAGTCCTATTCGGTGTGCTAAAGGTGCATAAATATAAAGTGTTTCGCTTGCAATTTTTACTTGTTTATCGGCACGCATAGATGCCATAGTTTGCATGTTATGTAATCTATCGGCAATTTTTATAATAATTACACGAACATCGTCATTAAGTGTAAGCAGCATTTTTCTGAAATTTTCTGCTTGCATAGACACATCCATGTCTTTATTTAATGTAGCAATTTTTGTTAGCCCGTCTACAATTTTCGCAACGGTTTCACCAAAAAGGCGTTCTATATCTTTAATGGAATAGTCTTCGTTATCTTCTACTACATCATGTAATAAAGCTGCAGCTATAGAAGTAGCATCAAGACCAATTTGCTGTGCTACAATTTTTGCTACTGCAATTGGATGAAAAATATAAGCTTCACCAGATTTTCTTCGCTGGGTTTTATGTGCGTCTAATGCAACATCGAAAGCTTTACGAATTAATTTTTTATCTTCTGTGCTTAATGTTCTATAGCTTACTTTTAAAAGCTCTTTATAAGCTTTAGCAATGGTAATATTTTCTTGTTCTATTTCTACTTCTGTCATAAGAATTAAAAATAGCATAAAGAATATTAATGAACAACCCTTTTTGTCTTAAAATTTAGAAATTCTTTTTTAAGAATTAAGTTGTAACAGTTAATCTTTAAAAATAAGCTGTCCTTTGGTTAACCATGAAATACCGAATGCCCATAATGCAATGGTTTCTAACCAAAATACAGGATCTAGATGTTTAAGCTCTGGAAATTTTTCTTCAAGAAATAGAAAATATAGCGCTATTAATGCTACACAAGCTATCATTACATATGCACAAATATGAAAAATAGTATTTCTTTTTCGTTTTTGAGATCTTTGATTTGCTTTTGGTGTTTTAGACTTAGTAAATAGAAATAAAGAAAAATAGATAAGTACCGAAAAAAACAATGCAGCAAAAGCAAAATGTACTGTTTGTATCCAATTTTCGTACACAATACACTGCTCGGCACACTCGGAAACAGTATCTACACCTGTTGGAAAAAAAGCAACTCCAATTGCAAAAATACATGCAAGGTTACCTGCAATACTATCTCGCTTATCGTAGCCTTTGTATGCAAACATAAATAATGCAACTGCACATAAAACACCAACTAAAATATTTCGCATTTTAGTATGGTAATAATCACTTATTGAGCTTTGTACAATACTGCAGTCGCCATAATAGAAGGCGCCAACTATTAAAAGTATTGGTAATAATATTCCTAAAAGCCCAACTAATTGCCTTAATAACATATAAGAAATTAATTGCGGACTGCCTTGGTTCTGTTCTTGTGTCATGATGTTTAGTGTTTGTTTAATTACAAGTTAGTGTTTTTAAACAAGTTAAAAAATAAGTATTACCACGTATTTTACAAGTTATTACAATCCAAGCATTAAAATTTACAGTTGGGTTAGTTTAAATTTAAAAAACTTTCGTTCTACTTCATATTTGTAGTATCAATCAACAAATCGATAAGATATTATGAAAAATAGTATACTAATTTTAAGTTTATTTTTAAGTCTGCAATTAGCAGCACAAACAATTAGCGGAGTAGTTACTGATGCTAAGAACATACCAATTTCGCAAGCAAATGTATATTTAGAAGGTACGTATGATGGGAGTACAACTAACGAAAAAGGGGAATTCATTTTTACAACTACCGAAACAGGTTCGCAAACATTAGTTGTTTCTTTTGTTGGTTTCGAAACCTATACCATGCTTGGTGATATTTCATATATGAAAGATTTAAAAATCCAAATGCAAGATGATGTAAATTCTTTAGATACTGTAGTGCTTTCTGCTGGAACATTTTCTGCAGGAGACAACTCTAAAGTAAATGCATTAAAACCTTTAGATGTTGTTACTACAGCAAGCGCTTTAGGCGATTTTGTTGGTGCATTACAAACGCTTCCTGGAACAACTACTGTTGCAGAAGATGGACGACTTTTTGTTCGTGGTGGCTCGGCAGAGGAAACCCAGATTTTTATAGATGGTATTAAAGTTTTTACTCCTTACACACCTACAACCAATAATGCACCAACTCGTGGTCGTTATTCGCCATTTTTGTTTGATGGCATTACCTTTTCTACTGGAGGTTATTCTGCCGAATATGGTCAGGCTTTATCTAGTGTGCTACTTTTAAATACTACAGGAGAACCAGATCAAGAAAAAACAGATATTGGTATTATGACTGTTGGTGGAGCACTTGGTAACACCCAAAAATGGAAAAATAATTCCTTAAGCGTAAATGCTTCCTATATAAATTTAGCACCTTATAATGCTATTTTTAAAGATAGAAACGATTGGAAAAAACCATATGAAGGTGCTTCTGGTGAAGCTGTTTTTCGTCAGCAATTAAAAAATGGTATGTTAAAATTATATACTGCTTTTGATGCTAGTAGCTTTGAATTGATACAAGAAGATATTAATGTTCCTGAAGGTGTTCATTTTAAAATGAAAAATAACAACTTGTATTTTAATGGTTCGTATAAAGGCATGATAGGAGATTCTTGGACGCTGCAAACTGGTTTAAGTTATACACATGCTAACGATAATATGTTTATTGATGCTGCCACAATAAAAGACACACAAAATTCTTTTCATGGTAAAGTAAAGCTAAAACACCGATTTAATAATCGTTTTAAATTAAATTTTGGAGCAGAATATATGGCTACAAATTTTAACGAAGATTATACAGATGCTTTTACACCAACAGTAAACTTTGGTTATAACAATAATATAAGCGCAGCATTTACTGAAACAGATATAATCTTTTCAAAAAACCTAGCATTAAAAGCCGGTTTGCGTCTAGAACATAGTGTTTTGTTTGATGAAGTAACTCTTTCGCCAAGAGTTTCGATGGCTTATAAAACTTCTGATAAAAGTCAAGTTTCTTTAGCTTATGGCGATTTTTACCAAAACCCAAATAGCAACGTTTTAAAATTTGAACAAGATTTGCAAGCACAACATACTTCGCATTATATATTAAATTACCAATATAATGGTACCAATCAATTATTTAGAGCAGAAGCATAGTATAAAAACTACAACAAATTAATTAAATACAATACAGATATAGCGAGTTTTGATTCTAATTATAACAATCAAGGAACTGGTTTTGCAAAAGGAATCGATTTGTTTTGGCGAGATAGTAATAGTATTAAAAATGTAGACTATTGGATAAGTTATTCCCTTTTAGATAGCGAAAGAAATTATAATAACTATCTGCATGCTGCACAACCAAATTTCGCAAATACACACAACTTATCTGTCGTTGGAAAATATTGGATAGAAAATTGGAAAAGCCAACTAGGCTTAAGTTATGCTTTTGCTTCTGGTAGAACCTATACTAACCCTAACGAAACCGGTTTTTTAAACAGTAAAACCAAAGCATACAGCAGCTTAAGCGTTAATTGGGCTTATTTGTTATCGCCACAAAAAATCCTGTATTTTTCTGTGAATAATGTTTTAGGATTTAAAAATGTAAACGGTTACCAATTTGCAAATACACCAGATGTAAATGGCAATTTTGCGAGTAGAAGTTTACGTCCTGCAGCAGATCAATTTTTCTTTGTTGGTTTCTTCTGGACCATTAGTGAAAAAGGAAACGATAATCAACTAGATAATTTATAAAATACAGTCTGTCCTAAAATAGTTACAGTTCAGTAAAACCCTTTTTTAAAACCAGTGAAAACTATAGATATTTGAATAACAATTTAAAACAACTTAAAAAAATGAAAAATCGAATCCTCATCTTAGCTTTATTAATTAGTGGTATTGCTACAGCACAAACTAAATATGAAGCAGGAATGCGTAAAGCATTGCAATTATGGGAAACCAGTGCTATTGAAGCGTCACAACTTTATGAGCGTATTGCAAAAGCAGAACCAGATAATTGGTTGCCACCTTATTATGCAGCAGAAACTTTAATTTTTGATGCTTTTAGTAAAATGAATGATAAAGCTGCAATGGAAGCACAGTTAAATCAAGCACAAAACTTTTTAAATGATGCAACTGCTATTTCTAAAAACAACCCAGAAATTTTGGTTATGCAAGCCATGTTACATACTGTTTATGTAGCAAGTGATGGAGCAACGTATGGCATGACGCTTTCACCAAAAGTATTGGCTTTGTATGCACAAGCAGAAAAAATAGATCCAAACAACCCAAGAGTAGTTTTAAATAAAGCAGATTGGAATATTGGAGGTGCACGTTACTTTGGCCAAGATACCACACCATTTTGTAAAGAAGTAGAAAGAGCTTTAGAACTTTTTGCTACCTTTAAACCAGAAACAGAATTCCACCCAAATTGGGGAAAAGAACGCGCAGAAGAAATTAAAGCTAGCTGTAAATAATTATATAGTAACGTACACAAAAAGTCATGCATAAAAACTTAAAAAATTTACTAATCACATTCGGAATTGGTTGCCTTGTATTTGTAATTGGTAATGCCTTTTATAATGGCTTTAAGTTTGATAGCATTCAAGATTTTTCAATCAATTTTGGCTTTTACCAACTGTATGCTTTTGTGTTGGGTTATTCTAATATGTATTTTTTCAACTATTTAGAAAAAAAAACATGGCAAACTAAAAATGGTATTAGTATTAAACGATTAATAATAGGTATAGTTGGTTCCATACTTATAACACTAATAGGATTGTTTGTACTTAGAGCTTTAACAGCACTGTATTTAGATGGTAATTCTTTTCAAACTTTTATAGCTAATGAAACGTATAGAGGTTACACTTTTGGATTATGGATTACGCTTTCCATTGTAATTGCGTTTCATGCTTTTTATTTTTTCGCCAAATTTCAGCAGCAAAAAGTAAAAGAGCAAAAAGTAATTGCAGGAACAGCAAGCGCTAAGTTTGATGCTTTAAAAAATCAGTTAGATCCGCATTTTTTATTTAATAGTTTAAATGTATTAACAAGTTTAATTGAAGAAAATCCAGATAATGCACAAAAATTTACTACTTCGTTATCTAAAGTATATCGCTATGTTTTAGAACAAAAAAATAAAGATTTAGTAACTGTAGACGAAGAATTAGCTTTTGCAAAAACCTACATGTCGCTTTTAAAAATGAGATTTGAAGACAGCATAATTTTTGAAATTCCGGAACAAGCATCCAATCCAGAAAGTAAAGTTGTGCCATTATCGCTGCAGCTTTTATTAGAAAATGCAGTAAAACATAATATAGTAACCTCAAGCAAACCATTGCACATAAAAATTTATGAAACCAATGGAACACTAGTAGTAGAAAATAATTTGCAAACCAAACAAATAGTAAAAAAGAGTAGTGGTGTAGGATTAAGCAATATCATGCAACGCTACAATTTACTAACCACAAAAAAAGTAAACATCAATCAAACAGCAAGCCGTTTTGCGGTTGCAATACCAATGTTAACAAAACAAATCACAAGTATGGAAAGAATAGACACAAACACCAAACAAGACGCTTATTATAGAGCAAAAAAGCGCGTAGAAGAAATTAAAGGGTTTTATGGTAACCTAACATCGTATTGCCTGGTAATTCCATTTCTAATATTTATTAATTATACCACTTCATGGAACTTTCAATGGTTTTGGTTTCCATTATTTGGCTGGGGAATGGGAGTTGTAATTCATGGATTTTCTGTTCTTGGTTATGGTAAAACATGGGAAGAACGTAAAATAAATGAGATTTTAGAAAAAGAAGAACAACAAAATAAATGGCGATAGATATGAAACCAAATAATTTAGATACCGATCGTATAGAACTTGCAAGAAAGCAGGTAAAAAGAATAAAAGGATTCTATACACATTTAATAATTTATGTATTAGTAAACCTATTTATTGTAGTTATAAACATTCAAAACCTAGAACCTGGAGAAAGTTATTTTCAAATACAAAATTTTATAACTTTTGGTTTTTGGGGAATAGGAATTGTAATCCATGCAATTTCTGTTTTTTTACCAAACTTTG
>JBMZDY010000083.1:0-7647 GCA_049614585.1 Oceanihabitans sp. | reverse complement strand
GGTTTTTTTTTAATCTTTAATGGTTTTTGTTAATTGAAAATCGGGATGTCCAGACTGCCAGTAAAAAAACGAAAACATACCAGAAAAATCGTTTAAAGTATTTGTTAATGTAGTTCTTCCGCCATGGCCTCCTTCAAAATCGGTTAAAAACAATATTGGTTTATTAGAAGTATTTGCCGCTTGTAATTTTGCTGCAAATTTAGATGGCTGCCAAGCAATAACTCTTGGGTCGTTTATCCCAGCTGTAATTAAAGTTGCTGGATAAGCAGTATTATTTTTTATGTGGTGATACGAATCCATTTCTAATAAGCCTTTAAATTCATCTTTATCCTTAACGGTTCCAAATTCTGGTGCATTTACAGGACCATTAGGTGTTTGTTCCATTCTTACAGTATTCATCGCTCCTACCATTGGTGCAGCTGCTGTAAATAAATCTGGTCGTTCGGTAATAGATCGTCCTACAAATATTCCGCCAGCACTTCCTCCAAAAATAGATAGTTTTTTGGGCGATGTATAACCTTCTTCTATTAAATATTCTGCAGTAGCTATAGCATCTTTCCATGTATTTGGTTTATTTAGTTTTTGGCCTGCTTTATGCCATGCATCGCCTAATTCACCTCCTCCTCTTACGTGTGGCACAACTAATATGCCGTTGTAAAGTGTATATGCCAAAGTAATAGGACTAAAAAAAGGATCGATTGTTATTCCATACGAACCATAACCATATATAGCAGCAGGATTAGAGCCATCCATTTTAATGTTTTTATTATGAATTATAGATACAGGAACCATTACACCATCATGCGATTTTACCATTACTTCTTTTGCAATAAGGTTTTCTAATTCTGGATATTCTACAGGTGCAGATAAAGGTTCAAAATTAAAACTATTGGTTTTTGCATTATACTTATAGCGTTTAACTGGTGAAGTCCATCCAGAAATTGTTACCCAAATATCGCTGTAATTACTGCCTTTATTAAATAAATTTGCTTGTCCTGCTGCAAATGGTAATTTTAATAATATTGCTTCTTCTTTACCTTTCGGTAAAAAATAAACATTCGCTTCTACACCGTTTTTTATAGTTGTATAAAATAGTCCGTCTGTGGTTATTTTAAAACTAGAAATTATTTCATCTTTAATTTCTGCTACTACAGTTTTAGAATATGAAAACGAAGGATTCACTTTTGGAGCTCGAGTAATTCTAAAATTAGGCGAATCTTTAAAAGTTAAATAGTATATGTAATCTTTATCTACTTCTATATCTACAACATTATTTTCGGGTTCGGTAAGTTGCCACCAAGAATTAGGAATTGCATTATTTTCATTTCCTATATATAATTTTAAACGCTTATCTACAGAAACCACTAAGGAAATATTTTTATTAAGCTCGTTACTGTAAAAAACAATAGGAAATTCCATTTCGTTCATTTGTAATTCTGGATTGGTATTTGCCGAAAAATATTCTACATCTTCATTTTGGCTTGTACCTACAGTATGTTTAAACACTTTCGTAAATTTTTGTCTGTTTACATCTGTTATATCTGAACTGTTTAATTTGTTGTAATAAAATTCATTTCCAGACTTTAACCAAGAAACTTCACTTGCCAATAATAATGTTTCTTTTAATTGCTCTCCATTAGAATTAAAAATAAGAACTTCGTCGTTTTCTGAACCATTTGGCGAAATAGATATTGCTAATTTATCGCCAGCAATATTGGCAGTTATAGAAGATACTGTATATACTTTACCAGAATCTTTTTTATAATTTACAGGATCGAAAAAAAGCGACTCTTTACCTTTAAAGCCTTCTCTTTTATAAAGCTTTCCAATTTCTTCACCAGGGATTCTTTTTAAATAATAATAGGTATTATTTGCAGTAATTCTAACATTATAAATTACTGCAGCTTGACGTTCCATTAATTTTTTCATGGAATTAAAAAGTGCTTGCTTTCCAGAAATATTATTTATTACCGATTTTGCATGATTGGCATTGCTTTTCATCCAAGTAATAATCTCTGGGTTATTTAAGTCTTCTAGATGTTGATAGGAATCTTCAAGAGTTATACCATGGTATGTATTACTCGCGGGTTTTTCAGGAATTAATCCTGGTTTTACAATCTCTTGAGCAGAAATGGTTGTACAAAAAGCAATAATAGCTAAACAAAATATTTTTTTCATAATATATTTTTTATGAGTTAATATAAATGCTATTAATACTTTTTAGGAAAACAACAAGATACAAAAAAAACCGAAGCGTGCTGCTTCGGTTTTAATTTATATTACTTATTATCAATTAGTTATAGGTAGATGTGCTAACCTCAAAGGTTGAGTCTTTTGCTGCTAAATAACGTTCTGCATCTAGTGCTGCCATACAACCGGTTCCAGCTGCTGTAACTGCTTGTCTATACACATGGTCTGCTGCATCACCACTTACAAAAACACCTTCTACATTAGTTTTAGACGTTCCTGGTACATTAATTATATAACCGGTTTCGTCTAGATCTATATATCCTTTAAAAATATCGGTATTTGGTTTATGCCCAATAGCAACAAAAAATCCAGTTGCTGGAAGTTCTTGCTTTTCGTTGGTTTTATTATTAACCACGCGTACACCAGTTACTACCTGTCCGTCACCTAAAACTTCATCGGTTTCGGTATTAAACATAATTTCTATGTTCTCGGTATTTTTTACACGTGCAGCCATAATTTTTGAAGCTCTAAATTCGTCACGTCTTACCAACATTGTTACTTTTGTACACAGCTTCGATAAATAATGTGCTTCTTCGCAAGCGCTATCTCCTGCTCCTACAATTACAACTTCTTGATTTCTATAGAAAAAACCGTCGCATACTGCGCAAGCTGATACACCACCACCAAGTTTTAAATATTTTTGCTCCGATTCTAGCCCTAAATATTTTGCTGAAGCTCCTGTAGAAATTATTACTGTATCGCAATGAATTTCTTTAGTTTCGTTAACCCATACTTTATGTACAGATCCAGAAAAATCTACTTTAGTAACCCAACCATCGCGCACATCGGTTTCAAAACGTTGCGCTTGTTGCTGTAATTGTATCATCATTTCTGGCCCAGTAACTCCATCTGGATATCCTGGAAAATTTTCTACTTCGTTTGTAGTTGTTAATTGTCCACCTGGCTGTGTTCCTTGGTATAAAACAGGACTCATATTTGCTCTAGCTGCATATATAGCTGCAGTATATCCTGCAGGTCCAGAACCTATAATTAAGCATTTTACTTTTTCTATTGTATCAGACATATTATTATTATAATGTTTACAAGACAAAAGTAGTTTTTTTGATAGAAACCTTACACTTAAGTTATCAACAGTTATTATCTAAAAATAAGAATTATTGATACAAAAAAAGCCCAACATAAAGTTGAGCTTTCATTAGTCGGGGTGGCAGGATTCGAACCTGCGACCTCCGCGTCCCAAACGCGGCGCGATAACCGGGCTACGCTACACCCCGAATCGATTATCAAATTAGGATTGCAAATATATAGTTTTTCTTTAAAAACAAACAATAAAAAGAAGTAAATTGTGCATACATTTTATTATTCTTATTATGACTTATAAATCTTTACTGTTAATTGGCTTAATTACAATAAGTTTGGTTGCTTGTGCACAAGATAAAAACCCAACAAACACAAAACACAACTATAAAGTTATTGTCCCAAATTTAGATAATCCTTGGGGATTTGTTTTTCTTCCAGATGGTTCGATGCTTATAAACGAAAAATCTGGAAAACTTATACACTTTAAAAATGGAAAATCTAATAATATAAGTGGACTTCCAGAAATTAAACGTATTGGACAAGGTGGATTAATGGATATTGAATTACATCCTAATTATAAAGAAAATGCTTGGATTTACTTTTCGTATGCTTCTTCTAACGATTCTAATAAAGGTGCAAATACGTCTATTATGCGAGCAAAAATAGATGGGGATAAACTTATTAACAAAGAAATTCTATACCAAGCACTTCCTAACACAACTGCTGGGCAACATTTTGGGTCTAGAATTGTTTTCGATAATTCTGGTTACTTATTTTTCTCTATTGGAGAAAGAGGAGAACGAGATATTAATCCGCAAGATATAACTAGAGATGGTGGAAAAATTTACAGACTACATGCCGATGGCAGTATCCCTACAGACAACCCTTTTGTAAATACCAAACATGCAAAAAAAGCAATCTACTCTTACGGTCACCGCAATCCGCAAGGAATGGCAATTCACCCACAAACAGGTGCTATTTGGTCGCATGAACATGGCCCAAAAGGTGGTGACGAGATAAATATTATACAAGCAGGAAAAAATTATGGTTGGCCAAAAATTACCTATGGTATAAATTACTATGGCACCAAAATTACCAACAATACTAGTTTACCTGGAATGGAGCAACCATTACATTATTGGGACCCATCTATTGCGCCTAGTGGCATGGCATTTATTACTAGCGATATTTACCCAAACTGGAAAGGCAACCTATTGGTAGGTTCTTTAAAATTTCAATATTTAAATAGATGTGTCATTGAAAAAAATAAAATTATTAAAGAAGAAAGACTTGTAGATGGACTTGGTAGAGTACGCAGTGTTCGTCAAGGTCCAGATGGTTATATTTATGCTGGAATAGAAAATGTTGGGATAGTTAAAATTATTCCGAAGAAATAATCTTAAATTTGTCAATTAAATAAAAATATATTTCATGCTAATAATAGGAATTGCAGGTGGAACTGGTTGTGGAAAAACTACAGTTGTAGATCAAATATTAAACGAACTACCAGAAGGCGAAGTTGGTGTAATCTCGCAAGACTCTTATTATAAAGATACAACTCACTTATCTTACGACGAACGTATAAAAATTAATTTCGATCACCCAAGAAGTATCGATTTCGATTTAATCGCTTCGCATTTAAAAGATTTAAAAGCTGGCAAAGCAATAAACCAACCGGTTTATTCTTTTGTAAAACATAACCGTACAGGCGACACCATACACACCATGCCTAGAAAAGTTATGATTGTAGAAGGGATTTTAATTCTTACTAATCGCGAATTACGGGATATGTTTGATATAAAAATATTTGTTCATGCAGATAGTGACGAGCGATTAATACGTAGACTAAAACGCGATATTGCAGAACGTGGTAGAGATATAGACGAGGTTTTAACACGATACCAAAACACACTAAAACCAATGCATCAACAGTTTATAGAGCCTATGAAAGAGTATGCAGACATTATAATACCAAATAACAAATACAATACAGTAGCAGTAGATATTGTACGCACCATTATTAATGAAAAAATAAGTTAATGCTAAAATATTTTAAAAACATATTCCTTATTATTTTTGTAATATTCGCTATTTGGATGTTGTTTTTTGATGCCAATTCTTTACTAATTCATAACGAGTTAAATCAAGATGTAAAAGATTTAAATGACGAAAAAGAGTTTTATATTAGAGAAATTGAAAAAGACAATAAAGAATTAAAAAAACTAAGTACAGACGAAGGCTTAGAAAAATTTGCTCGAGAAGCATATTATATGAAAAGAGAAAATGAAGAGATTTATATCATTGAATACGAAGACAGTTTAAAAACGAAACAAAATGACTAAACAATTATTTAGCGATTTTAATACCATTTCTTCCAAACAATGGAAACAAAAAATACAAGCAGATTTAAAAGGTGCAGATTATAACGATACTTTAATTTCTGAAACCAACGAGGGTATTGCTATTAAACCTTTTTATCATGCAGATGAATTCGAAGAGCAACACTTTAAAATTAATACACCAAAATCTTGGTCTATATGTCAATCTATTTATGTTTTTGATGTAAACTTAAGCAATAAAAAAGCCATAGATGCGCTTAAAAATGGAGCAGAAAGCATATTATTTATTATACCAAATAGCAGCATTTCGGTAACAGAGTTGTTGCAAAATATAGACCTAGAAACTGCAATATTTTATTTTCAATTACAATTTCTAGATGCTACCTATGTAAAAACTATTAAAAGTTTTGCAGCAAAAGCAGAAATCCTTACCGATATAATAGGGAACCTTGCCAAAACAGGCAATTGGTTTACTAACCTAAAAGAAGACCATATACAACAAGACAGCATTGTAAAAATTACAAATTCGCTAAGTATAAATGTATCGCTATATCAAAATGCAGGAGCAACAATTGTACAGCAATTAGCTTATGCAATAGCACAGCTTAACGAATATTTAAATCATTTAGAGAATACCAATTCCAAAACATTACAATTAAATTTTAAAGTATCTGTAGGCACAAATTATTTTTTTGAAATCGCAAAACTTAGAGCCCTACGTTTACTTTGCAACACATTAGTATTAGAATATAATATAAATGCCAATTGCCATATAATAGCAACACCAAGCAAACGAAACAAAACAATTTACGATTACAATACCAATATGCTTCGTACAACAACCGAGTGCATGAGTGCAATTTTGGGAGGAGCAGATAGTATTTGTAATTTACCTTACGATTCTATTTACCACAAAGACAACAATTTTGGCGAACGTATAGCAAGAAACCAGCTACTAGTATTAAAACACGAAAGCTATTTAGACATGGTAGAAAATGCAGCTGAAGGCACATATTATATTGAAAAATTAACACGTCAGTTAGCAGAAAAAGCATTAGCAATTTTTAAAGATATTGAAGCAAATAATGGTTTTTTAAACCAACTAAAAGAAGGAACCATACAACGTAAAATTAAAGAAAGTACTAGCAAAGAACAAGAACAGTTTAATGCTGGAGAAATAACATTATTAGGTACAAACAAACATCCTAATAAAAACGATAAAATGAAAGACGAATTAGAAATCTATCCTTTTGTTAAAACCAACATACGTAAAACTATTATAGAGCCTATAATTGAAAAAAGATTAGGCGAAACCTTAGAACAAGAACGGCTAAAAAACGAATAATAACCTTAATCACTATATAATTATTAAAATGAAATCAACAATCCAATTATTACTAGTAGCATTTATTTTTACACTAACAGCATGCAAAAACCAAGGCACATCTTTTAGCGATTATAAATACGCAGACAAACCCGAAATAATAAAATGTAATGTTGAAAGTAAAATACTAAACGAAGCTTTATATGCTTTCGAGAATGATATTCAAAATCAATACGACAAAAATCTTAATAGCATAAATCATGCATACAATTCCTTTGCAAGACAAATAAATTCAAGAAGACCAATTCCTTTTAAAGAATTTATTTCTAAGCATACTATTACAGTAGCAAAAGCTTTACAAGAAACCGATATTTTTATAAATGGAAAAGTAAATTACCAATCAGAAGCAATTTCTTGTTTAGCAGAAAACATGGTAGATAGCGATATTAAAACCACTTTTAATGCGCTATTAACAACCAATAGTATGAGCAGAGATTTATTTGGTCCTGCCTTACAAGCATATTCTTCAAAAGTAGCTTCAGATAAGCATTTAGGCCTTTATATGGCTCTAGAATATTTTTATGCAGAAGCGGTTAAAATAGATTATACAGATGTAGATTTTGAAAACAGAACGGCTCCTAAAAAGAATTTAAAAATGCAACCAAAAATTGCACCAGTAAAACCTACAAACCA
>JBMZDY010000082.1:0-7653 GCA_049614585.1 Oceanihabitans sp. | reverse complement strand
CCATTAATTGGTTTGATTACTTTTTCTTGATTCATTTTATTGTATTTTAAAGTGATATTAATATGATATCATAAATATATATAATATTTTTAATATATGTACTATGGTTTATAAAAAAAAATGAAATTATTAAGTTTTAATTTTTATTGGAAACCGTTGTTTATTTTAATTCTAATGTAGGATTTAACAGCCCTTTTTTGTTGTAAAGAGTGTACCTTAAAAAATGCAGAATAATGTGTTATATAAAGTAATAGAGAATTAGAATAGTTAAAAAGAAAGAACTATTCCATAAAAAAAGAGGGATTACAAACGGTTTAGAAGTCTAGTTTTTTTCTTCGTAATTCAAAATTCTGACCAAGATATACTTTACGAACCATTTCGTCTTCGGCAAGTTCTTCTGGTTTTCCGGCTTTTAAAATGCCCCCTTCAAACATTAAGTATGTTCTGTCTGTAATGGCAAGAGTTTCTTGTACGTTGTGATCTGTAATAAGTATACCAATATTCTTTTTGGTAAGTTTTGCAACAATACGTTGTATGTCTTCAACTGCAACAGGATCCACTCCTGCGAAGGGTTCGTCTAGTAGAATAAAATTTGGGTCTGTAGCTAATGCACGAGCAATTTCGGTTCTACGTCTTTCACCACCAGAAAGTAAATCGCCTCTGCTTTTTCGAATATGACCCAAGCCAAACTCTTCAATTAGCGATTCCATTTTTTCAAGCTGTTCTTTTTTACTTAGTTTGGTAAGTTGTAGTACACTTAAAATGTTGTCTTCAATACTTAGTTTTCTAAAAACCGATGCTTCTTGTGCTAAATAACCAATTCCGTTTTGAGCACGTTTGTACATTGGGTAATTGGTTATTTCTGTATTGTCTAAAAATATGGTTCCGCCATTAGGTTTAATCAAACCAACTATCATATAGAAAGAAGTAGTTTTTCCAGCTCCATTTGGACCTAAAAGGCCAACAATTTCTCCTTGGTTTACTTCTAAAGATACATCTTTAACCACTTTACGTCCGCTATAGGACTTCATTAAATTTTCGGCTCTTAATTTCATAAACTATATTACTAAATGCTAAAAATACTAAAAAGCAAATTACTAAAAGTTAGCTGTTGTTATTTTAAGTTAAGTTTAACCTTGTGTTTCTAATATATCCCAGTATTCGTATGCTTTTCTTAAATGCGGTATTACTATAGTTCCACCAACTAGATTCGCAATACTTAAGGCTTCTACAACTTGTTCTTTGGTTAGTCCTTCGGTATGGCAAGCTTCTAGATGGTATTTTACGCAATCGTCGCAACGTAAAACCATAGAGGCTACTAAGCCTAATAGTTCTTTTGTTTTTTTATCTAGTTTTCCTGCAGCAAAAGCATTGGTGTCTAAATTAAAAATACGTTTTATTACTTTGTTGTTATCTGCTAGAATTTTATCGTTCATTTTAGAACGATACTCGTTGAATTCGGTTACTAAATTAGACATGTTTTTTTACTTTGTTTGAAAGATTTCTTTTTTGTTTTTTCACGACAATTTTAGAAATATAAATACTTACTTGATATAAAATTAATATTGGTATTGCAACAATAATTTGGCTTGCAATATCTGGAGGTGTTATTATTGCCGATAGAATTAATACAATTACTAAAGCGTATTTTCGATATTTTTTTAAAAACTCTGGTGTTACTAACCCTACTTTGGTTAAAAAATAAATAATTATTGGAAGTTCAAAAATTAATCCAGATGCAATAACTGTAGCACGAACTAGACCAATATAACTTGCCAAATCAAAATCGTTATGTACTTGCTGACTTACCGAGTAGGTACCTAAAAAATTAATAGAAAGTGGGGTAACAATATAATAGCCAAAAAGGACTCCTGTAAAAAATAATAAAGAAGAAACAATAATAAATCCTCTAGAGTGTTTTCTTTCGTTTTGATGCATTCCTGGACTTATAAACGACCATAGTTGGTATAATACATAAGGAAAAGCTACAATAAAACCTGCATAAACAGAAGTCCATAAATGCGCAGAAAACTGTCCTGCTAGAGTTCTACTTTGTATTTCAAAAGGAAAGCTATCACCACAGAAAGAAGAATTTTCTATACCAATTAATTGGCTTGCACTACACAACCAACGGTAAGTAGGAAAACGCATGTCTCTAGGGCCTAATATAATTACGTCGAAAATAAAATTTTTAAATAAAAAGGCAACTACACCACATAAAATAACAGCAATACAAATACGTACTAAATGCCATCTTAAATCTTCAAGATGGTCTAGAAAAGACATCTCGTTAACATTTTTTTTTGCCATTATATAATACCTTCTTTAATTAAATCGTGTATATGTATAACCCCAGCAAATTCGCCATTTTCTTCCACTAGTAATTGCGAAATACCATAAGTTTCCATAACCTCCATCGCATCTACTGCCATTGCATTAGCAGCTATTTGTTTTGGGTTTGAACTCATAATATCTTTAGCAGTAAGCGAAGAAAAGTCGTCTACTTTGGTTAGCATTCTACGTAAATCGCCATCGGTAATAATGCCTATAATTTTATTGTTTTCTACAACAGCAGTAACGCCTAGCATTTTTTCGGTAATCTCAACAATAACGGCTTTTATGCTGGTATTTGGTTCTACTTTTGGTTTTTGGTTAACCGAAGACATGTCTTGTACGCGTAAGTACAATTTTTTTCCAAGAGCACCACCAGGATGATATTTAGCAAAATCGGTACTAGAGAAACCTCTAATTTCTAATAAGCAAACTGCAAGTGCATCGCCTATTACTAATTGTGCTGTTGTGCTTGTAGTAGGAGCTAAATTGTTTGGGCAAGCTTCCTTTTGCACATATGCATTAAGTACGTAATCTGCTTGTTTCCCTAAAAAAGAATCTATATTACCAGTAATAGCAATCATTTTATTACCAGCGTTTTTAATTAATGGAACCAAAACTTTAATTTCTGGTGTATTACCACTTTTAGAAATACAAATTACAACATCGTCTTTTAATATTAAACCTAAATCGCCATGAATAGCATCTGCAGCGTGCATAAAAACAGCAGGAGTACCTGTAGAATTTAGAGTTGCCACAATTTTGGTAGCAATAATAGCACTTTTGCCAATGCCAGTAATAATAACACGACCTTTAGATTGATACATTAGTTGTACCGAATCGGCAAAATCTTTATTAACTAAATGCGATAAATTTAAAATAGCATCGCTTTCCATTTCTATAGTTTGCTTTGCAATTGTAAGGATAGATTCTGTACTGTTCAAAATTTATTATATTTTTAGGTTGTTGCTAATAAAGAATTTTTTATCTTTATTTTTATTCTTTTTTATTTGTAATACTACAAAATAAAATATGCTGCAAAGCTAACGAAAAAATTAAGAGGTTAATATGCAACCTATCGATTTAATCTTGATTAAAGATTAGGTTTCCCTCTTTCATAATAATATTAAATAAAATACATGTCAATTTTAGAAACGGACTTAAATGCTGCGCTAAAAACATATTTTGGTTTTAATCAATTTAAAGGACTTCAAAAACCTGTAATTGAAAGCCTTTTGTCTGGAAAAAACACATTTGTGATAATGCCTACAGGAGGCGGAAAATCGCTTTGTTATCAATTACCAGCATTAATGCAAGAAGGTACTGCAATTGTTGTATCTCCATTAATCGCTTTAATGAAAAATCAAGTAGATGCTATACGAGGTTTGTCGAAAGAAGATGGTGTAGCCCACGTATTAAATTCTTCATTAAATAAAACCGAAGTAAAACAAGTAAAGCAAGATATTACCAATGGTATTACCAAATTGCTTTATGTTGCTCCAGAATCGCTTACTAAAGAAGATAATGTAGAGTTTTTACGAACTGTAAAAATATCTTTTATGGCTGTAGACGAGGCGCACTGTATTAGTGAATGGGGACATGATTTTAGACCAGAATACAGAAACTTACGAAACATTATACAACGTATAGGAGACAATATACCTATAATTGGGCTAACCGCTACAGCAACACCAAAGGTACAAGAAGATATTCTTAAAAACCTGCGAATGAGCGATGCAAAAACCTTTAAAGCATCGTTTAATAGACCTAATTTGTATTACGAGATTCGACCAAAAACTAAAATGGTTGACTCAGATATTATTCGATTTATTAAACAAAACGAAGGAAAATCTGGAATTGTTTATTGTTTAAGTAGAAAACGTGTTGAAGAACTAGCACAAGCTTTACAAGTAAATGGAATAAAAGCTGTGCCTTACCATGCAGGACTAGATGCAAAAACAAGATCGAAACACCAAGATATGTTTTTAATGGAAGATATAGATGTGGTAGTAGCAACTATAGCTTTTGGTATGGGAATCGATAAGCCAGATGTGCGATTTGTAGTTCACCACGATATTCCTAAAAGTATAGAAAGTTATTATCAAGAAACAGGTCGAGCAGGAAGAGATGGTGGCGAAGGACATTGTTTAGCATATTACGCATATAAGGACATCGAGAAATTAGAGAAGTTTATGTCTGGAAAACCAGTAGCCGAGCAAGAAATTGGCCATGCGCTATTGCAAGAAGTAGTAGCTTTTTGCGAAACGTCAATATCTAGAAGAAAATTTATTTTACATTATTTTGGCGAAGCTTTTGATACCGAAACCGGTGAAGGTGGCGACATGGACGATAACGTTAGAAACCCAAAAAAGAAACAAGAAGCACAAAAAGAAGTAGAAATTTTACTAGAAATTGTTAGTAAAACAAACCAAAAATATAAGTCGAAAGACCTAGTAAACGTAATAATAGGAAAAGAAAACGCCCTAATTAATTCGCATAAAACTCACGAACAAGAATTTTTTGGAAAAGGAAAACAGCACGATAAAATGTATTGGATGGCTTTAATAAGGCAAGTACTTGTTGCTGGTTATTTAAGTAAAGACATTGAAACCTATGGTGTAATTAAATTAAGCGAAAAAGGAAAAAACTTTATTGCCAAGCCAGCATCCTTTTTAATGACCGAAGATCATATATTTAATCAAGCCAACGACGATTCTATTATAGCAGCAGCAAAAGGAGGAGGAGCGGTAGCAGATGCCAACCTTATGGCAATGCTTAAAGATTTAAGAAAGAAAAACGCAAAAAAAATTGGCGTGCCACCTTTTGTTATTTTTCAAGACCCGTCACTAGAAGATATGTCTTTAAAGTACCCAATAACTTTAGAAGAATTATCGAATGTACATGGAGTAGGAGATGGAAAGGCCAAAAAGTATGGAAAAGACTTTATAAAACTTATTGCAAACTATGTAGAAGAGAACGATATTATTCGTCCAGACGATATGGTCGTGAAATCTACAGGAAGTAATTCTGCATTAAAACTATATATTATTCAAAATGTAGATAGAAAACTGCCATTAAGCGATATCTCTTCTGCAAAAGGAATGGAAATGAACGACTTTATAAAAGAAATGGAAGCCATTGTATTTTCAGGTACTAAGCTAAATATAGATTATTGGATTAACGATATTTTAGACGAAGACCAGCAAGAAGAAATTCACGATTATTTTATGGAAGCAGAAACCGACAAAATTGATGCAGCTATAGATGAGTTTGATGGTGATTATGACGATGAAGAATTGCGACTATACCGAATAAAATTTATTAGCGAAGTAGCAAACTAGAATTTAATTACTTGAAAAACGATTAAATTTTAAAAACCTAAATTCAAAATTCCATAATCTAAAATCATTGCCTATCTTTGCAGCTTATTAAAAAACAATAAGATGCAAGACGGATTATACGCAAAATTTAACACCAATAAAGGCGAAATATTAGTAGCTTTAGAATACCAAAAAACTCCAGGAACAGTAGGAAACTTTGTTGCTTTAGCAGAAGGAAATTTAGAAAACGCTGTAAAACCACAAGGAACTCCTTATTATGATGGATTAAAATTTCATCGTGTAATTCCAGACTTCATGATTCAAGGAGGTTGTCCACAAGGAAGCGGAACCGGAAACCCTGGATATAAATTTGACGACGAATTTCACCCAGACTTAAAGCACGATGCTCCAGGTGTATTATCTATGGCAAATGCAGGACCAGGAACTAACGGAAGCCAGTTTTTTATAACTCACGTAGAAACACCTTGGTTAGATAATAACCATACTGTTTTTGGTAAAGTAGTTACAGGTCAAGAAATAGTAAATGCAATTGCACAAGGCGATGAAATTACAAGCTTAGAAATAGTTCGAGTAGGAGCAGAAGCAGAAAAATTTCAAGCAGTTGAAGCATTTAGAACTTTTGAAGGATCGCGTGAAAAAAGAATAGCAGCAGAAAAGGCAGCACAAGAAGCAGCATTAGATAAAATTGCTAACGGATTTAATAAAACCGAAAGCGGATTACGTTACCAAATTCTTCAAGAAGGAAATGGTGCTAAAGCCGAAAAAGGTAAAAACGTTTCTGTACATTACAAAGGACAATTAGCAGATGGTACCGTTTTCGATTCTTCGTATAAAAGAAAAGAACCAATAGAATTTCCATTAGGAGTAGGTCAAGTAATTTCTGGATGGGACGAAGGCATTCAATTATTAAAAATAGGAGATAAAGCACGCTTTGTAATACCAAGTAACTTAGCATACGGAAGCCAAGGTGCAGGAGGAGTAATTCCACCAAACGCAACCCTAATTTTTGATGTAGAACTTATGGATGTTAAATAATATTTAAACTTTATAAGTAACATTATTATATTAAAATCGTCTCATTTATAAATGAGGCGATTTTTTTTATAGCAATACTTTGCTGTTTACCAAACCAAAAATATTCCACCAATGAAAAAAAATATTTTAAAGTTTTACCTTTTGCTTGTTTTAGTAATAGTAAGCTGTTCTAAGAAAATAGAATATTCACCAGAGTTTATTAAAGAAACATCTGGTAAATATTTGTACAACCAAGACGAGCTTATAGAAGTTTATTATAAGAATAATAAATTGTATTTAAATTGGCGAGAAGCAGAAAAATTAGAACCACTAATTATAGATGAAAAAACATTTTTTATGGTAGATATGTATAAAAAGTTTCGGTTTGTGCAAGATCCAACTACCAAAAAAAGATATTTAGCTATACTCCCAGAAGACAATAAAAAAGAACTAACCTACGATTTTTTAAAAGTGCCAGATACATTTAAAACACCAAGTATGTATTTAAAAAATAAAGAATATAAAAAAGCGGTTTTAGGTTATTTAGAAATAAAAAAGAAAGATTCTACAAGTACCATAATAGAAGAAAGTAAGTTTAATAGTTATGGGTACGAGTTAATACGAAAAAAAGAAATGGAGCATGCCATTCAAGTATTTAAAATAAATGTAGCTTTATATCCTAATAGCAGTAATGTGTACGATAGTCTTGGCGATGCATATTTGCGTAATAACGATAGTTTGCAGGCTTTTAATAATTATAAAAAAGCTTTAGAACTAAATAATGGCAATAGAAGAGCAAAAAAATATGTAAACGCTTATAATAAAAAGCAAAACAATTAAGTAATCGCTTTATTCCTAATTTTTGTAATATTGTTTCATTAGCGAAACAACTAATAAATATAATTTGAAAAAAGATTTAGAAAAACTTCGGTTTCCAATAGGGCAATTTCAATGCCCAAAAAATATA
>JBMZDY010000081.1:0-7697 GCA_049614585.1 Oceanihabitans sp. | reverse complement strand
CAATTTTATAAAATAGACCCAAATATTTCCATAAAACTAGAAACCGAATATGCAAATCAATACAATGGAGGTGGACAAAATGCTTTAATAGATGGAATAAAAGGCACACCAGATTTTAGAACCGGAACATGGCAAGGCTATTTTGATGAAGATTTAATTGCTACTGTAGATTTAGGAAGTGAAAAACCGGTGAATTTGGTAAAAGTCAATTTTTTAAAAGACCAACGTTCTTGGATTTTCTATCCAACCGAAGTTGCATGTTATGGTTCTATTGATGGAATAAACTTCACTAAAATAGATGCAATTAAAGTTTCTGAAAAAATAAATCCAACAGAAAACGTAGAAATATGGACTGCTTTTTTTAAGCAAGTGCCAAAAAACTATCGTTATATAAAAATTAAAGCAAAAAAATTAGGCAAACTTCCCGAATGGCATTTAGGCTATGAACACGATGGCAGAAGTTGGCTTTTTGTAGACGAAATAATAATAGAATAACAATTATAACTATATTTAAGACCACTAAAAACTAACTAAATGAACAATCAAAACAACAAATCGGCTTTAACTACTTTAGTTACAGTCTTTTTTTTCTGGGGATTTATTGCAGCATCCAATGGCGTATTTATTCCTTTTTGTAAAACCTATTTTAATATCGACCAGTTTCAATCGCAATTAGTCGATTTTGCTTTTTATGGTGCTTATTATATAGGAGCATTAATATTATTTGTTATGTCTAGTGCCATGCGAAAAGATATCTTAAATAATTGGGGGTATAAATCGGGTATTATTTATGGGTTATTAATGTCGGCAATAGGTGCATTTGTAATGTGTTTGGTTGTAAATGGTTCTAAACAAGGGCAAACAGAAATATTCTACTTGGTATTATTAGCCTTATTTATTGTAGGCCTAGGTTTTTCTTTGCAACAAACAGCTGCAAACCCATTTGCTATTGCATTAGGAGACCCAAAAACAGGCTCGCATCGATTAAATTTAGCTGGAGGAATAAATTCTTTCGGTACTACTATTGGACCTTTAGTTGTAAGTTTTATCATATTTGGTTCTGCAAGTTGGTCTACTAGTGAACTAGCTAGTATGATTGAAAGCAACAAAATAACTTTAATGACAGTACAAGCATTATACATTGGTGTTGGTTTATTGTTTTTAGTAGCAGCTGCATTGTTTTACTTTTCAAAAAAATTACCAGCTTTAAAGTCAGATACAGCATTCGAGCCTGCTAATAAAGCCAGAAATATTCTATTAGTATTAACCATTATTATTGTAGCATGTTTCTCGATGATTTTCATGACCTATACAGGAGATACGCAAGCAACAGAAGCTATAGAAAACAAACGTATGATATTATTATTAGTAGCCTTGTTAGCAGTTGTTGGTTGTATTTGGTTTGCATATTCTAGTGCTTCAAAAAAACCAGAAGGTTGGGGAGCAATGAAATATCCGCAGCTGGTTTTAGGTATGTTAGCTATCTTTATGTATGTTGGTGTAGAAGTAACTATTGGTAGTAATCTTGGAGAGCTTTTAAAACAAGCTGTTTCAGGAACTAACTTAAATACTCTTGGGCTTCCGGTATTAAACGATGCACAAATTGCACCCTACATTTCCCTGTATTGGGGAGGATTAATGATTGGTCGTTGGGTTGGTGCAATTACCGTTTTTAACCCAAGTAAAGGGCTTAAAAAATGGTTGTTAATAATTGTTCCTTACATTGCTTTAGCTGTTATTCTTTTAGTGAATTGGATTGCTGGAAGTATGTACGCAGTAAATGAAATATTATTTTTCTGTGTATGTATCATTTTTCAAATAATAGGATTCTTTTTAGCAAAAGATAAACCTGTTGCTACTTTAAAAATATTCTCTGCATTAGGAATTATAGGCATGTTGATTGGAACTTTTGCTTCTGGACATTTAGCATTATTTGCACTATTATCTGGAGGGCTATTTTGCTCTATCATGTGGCCTTGTATTTTTGCTTTAAGTATAGCTGGATTAGGGAAATACACATCGCAAGGATCTGCTTTTTTAATCATGATGATTTTAGGTGGAGCTATTATACCGCCAGTTCAAGGAAAATTAGCCGATATTTTTAGTATACAATCTTCTTATTTAATTGCAGTAGTTTGTTTTGCGTATTTATTGCTTTATGCTTTTAGAACAAAAACAATTTTAGACAAACAAGGAGTAGATTATAATTAATAGAAGTAGTAAAGAATAAAAAAAAAGCAAATCTTAAAATGTATATACATTTTAAGATTTGCTTTTTTTAGTGCCAAGGTTTTTATTAACGATCTTTCTTCTTTGGTTTAAAACGAAAGGCATTCGGGAATTTCTTTTTTATTTTTAATAATGCACGATCTGCTTCTAAATGCGATTTAAAATTTCCAACCCAAACTTTATAATTTGGCGTTTCGTATTCTAGCTTTCCAGACCAATCACCAAAAGCATGTCTAAAATCTAATAAATGCTTTTCAGCAGCAGCACGACGGCCAGAAAATAGTTGTATTTTATAGTTTTTATTAGAATTGTCGTCTTTATTTATAGCTTTCTTGTGTTCTAATAATTGTTTAATTTCTGGATCTTGATTTATGGTTAGAGTTGCTTCTTGCGCATAATTATTTCCTGAAAACAATAGTAAAAGTACTATACTTATGGTTCTTAGAGTTATTTTTATTATATTCATTTTCCGTTGTGTTTATTGCAAATGTAAAAGATAATAACTGAATAGGTGGGCTAATTATTATTTAGAATTTCTCTAAATTAGCAATTAACACTTCGCTAACATTTTCAAAATCCACTTTAAATGTTACTTTTGCATGAGATTTTATAACTGTATTTTTTCTTTTAGTAAATGAAAAAACCATACCAAAGTTTAGAAGTTAATTCAACCAATAATATGAAACAGGTGATTCACCGTAAATTAAGCGCAACAATTCTTCGTTTAAGCTTAGTTTTTT
Organism: Oceanihabitans sp.; assembly: GCA_049614585.1. Lineage (GTDB taxonomy): Bacteria > Bacteroidota > Bacteroidia > Flavobacteriales > Flavobacteriaceae > Oceanihabitans. The sequence continues at coordinate 4,728 of JBMZDY010000081.1, read as the reverse complement.
TACTAACATTTTCCATGACACTTTCTGCGCAAGAAGGTGATCCAGCAAAAGGTAAAACTATATTTAATGCAAATTGTGCTGCATGTCATAAACTAGATAAGAAAATGACAGGGCCAGCTTTACGTAAAGTAGAGCAACGTTTAGCAGACGACGAAGGTCTTGACCGAGAATGGTTATTTGCTTGGATTCGTAATAGTGCAGGACTAGTTAAGTCTGGAGATGCATATGCAAACAAGATTTATAATGAGTATAGTGGTGCAGCAATGACTGCGTTTCCACAATTGTCGGATGCAGATTTAATAGATGTATTGGCATATACTGCAGAAGAACCTAAAGCACCTGCTGCTGCAGTAGCACAAGTAGGTCAAACACCTGCTTCTGGAGCTGGAGATGGCGTGTCAAATAAAATGATACTAGCTGCATTAGCAGTATTATTTGGTTTGTTAGCAATTGCTTTAGTATTAGTAAATAAAACATTACGCAGGTTTGCAGAAGCAAAAGGAGTAGAAATTGAAGCAGATAAGAGTTTGCCTATTTGGAAAGCTTTTGCGCAAAACCAATTTTTAGTATTAGTTACAGCTATCTTATTTTTATTAGCAAGTGCATATTTTGCTTTTGGTTATATGATGCAGGTAGGTGTTGATCAAGGGTATCAACCAGTACAGCCAATTCACTTTTCGCATAAAATTCATGCTGGAGATAATAAAATAGATTGTAAATATTGTCACTCTTCTGCAAGAGTGAGTAAAACTTCTGGAATACCTTCATTAAATGTTTGTATGAACTGTCATAAATCTATTTATGAATATAATGGAGAAACTACAGCAGAACACACAAAAGAGTTTTACGATGGCGAAATTAAAAAGCTTTACGCTGCTGCAGGATGGAGCGATGAAGATCAAAAATATACTGGAGAAGCGCAACCTGTAAAATGGATTCGTATTCATAACTTACCAGATTTCGCTTATTTTAACCACTCACAACACGTAACAGTAGCAGGATTAGAATGCCAGACTTGTCACGGCCCAGTTGAAGAAATGGAAATTATGTATCAATATTCTCCATTAACAATGGGATGGTGTATTAACTGCCACAGAGAAACAAACGTAAAAGTAAAAGATAACGCATACTATACAAAAATTCACAAAGAGCTGTCTAAAAAATATGGCGTAGAGCAGTTAACCGCTGCGCAAATGGGTGGATTAGAATGTGGTAAGTGTCATTACTAAAACTAGTTTTTAGTAATTTCCACGAAAGTGCAAATCTCATAAAGAGAAATAAAAAATAATTAACAAGAAGTAATTCAATTATATAATATGTCATCAAACAAGAAATACTGGAAAAGTGTTGCCGAGCTAAACGAAAATAGCTCTATTGTTGAGACACTAAGACAAAACGAATTTGTAGAAGAAATACCTACAGACGAATTTTTAGGAGATAAAGAAACTTTAGAGGCTTCCTCTACTACTCGTCGTGATTTCTTAAAATACGTTGGTTTTAGTACAGCTGCAGCTTCACTTGCTGCCTGCGAAGGGCCAGTAATTAAGTCGATACCTTATGTAGTTCAGCCAGATACTATTATTCCTGGTGTTGCAAATTATTATGCAACAACAATTGCAAATGGTTTTGATTTTGCATCTGTTTTAGTAAAAACTCGCGAAGGTCGTCCTATTAAAATCGAAAATAATACCATGGCAGCTTCTAACGGAAGCGCTAATGCTAGAGTAAACGCTTCGGTTTTAGGATTATACGATAGTTTAAGAATGCAAGGACCTGTAAAAGGGGAAACGGCAATATCTTGGACAGAACTTGATAATGATGTAATGCAAGCTTTTGAAGCAGCAAAAAATGCTGGAAAAGAGATTGTTTTACTAACACAAACATTTGCAAGTCCATCTACAACTAAATTAATTGCAGAGTTTAAAGAAAAATATGGTAATGTACGTCACGTTGTTTACGATGCGGTTTCCGATTCTGCAGCACTAGACGCATACCAAGCTAAATATGGAGAAAGAGGTTTAGCAAATTACGATTTTTCTAAAGCAATGACTATAGTTTCTGTTGGTGCCGACTTTTTAGGAGATTGGCAAGGAGGCGGATTTGATTCTGACTACGCTAAAAACAGAATTCCAGATCATGGTAAAATGTCTAGGCACGTACAGTTTGAATCTAACATGTCTTTAACAGGAGCCAATGCAGATAAGCGTGTGCCTTTAACACCAAGTCAGCAAAAAATAGCATTAGCAAAATTATATTCTTATATAGTTGGTGGTTCGGTTTCAGGAACCTTACCAGAAGCAATAGACAAAGCAGTAAGCCAAGCAGCTGCACAGCTTAAAAAAGCGGGAAGTAAAGGAGTTGTTGTAACTGGTTTACAAGATGTAAATGCACAAACAGTTGTATTTGAAATAAATGAAGCATTAGCTTCTAAAGCATTTGATGCAGCTACACCAATAAAAACAAGACAAGGTAATGATAAAGCAGTAAATACTTTAATTGCAGATATGAATGCAGGTAAAGTTGGTGCTTTAATAATGAGTGGTGTAAACCCATTATATACATTGCCAAATGCATCCGAATTTGCAGAAGGATTAAAGAAGACAACTTCGGTTTGTTTCTCTATGAAAGCAGACGAAACAGCTTCGGCTTCTTCTTACATTGCTGCAGCACCTCACTATCTAGAATCTTGGGGAGATGTAGAAATGAAAAAAGGACACTTTGCATTAACGCAACCAACAATTCGTCCTTTATTCGATACAAGACAAATACAAGATGCTTTATTAAAGTGGACTGAAAATAGTGCAACTTTTACCGATTATATTAAAGAAACTTGGAATACCAATATTCTTAATGGAGCTTCGTACAACCAAGCATTACACGATGGTGTTTTTGTTTCTAGTACACCAGTAACAGCAGTAGAAGAAGTTGCAGCAGAAACCGAAGAAGCTACAGTAGCACCTTCAGGAAATGCAGCTAGAGCATTAGCAGCTTCAGCAAAAGGTACAGAATTAGAACTTACTTTATATACCAAAACTGGAATGGGAGATGGCCAACAAGCCAATAACCCTTGGTTACAAGAATTTCCAGATCCAATTACAAGAACAACTTGGGATAACTACTTAACCATGTCTGCTAAAGATGCCGAAAAATATGGCGTTAAAAACTGGCATGAAGCAACTGGAGGATTAAATTCTAGTTTAGTAGAATTAACCGTAAATGGTATTTCAGTAACACTTCCAGTAATTATTCAACCAGGTCAAGCAAGTGGTTCTTTAGGACTAGCTTTAGGATATGGTAAAAAGAATGGATTAAAAGAAGAAATGCAAACGGGTAAAAACGCATATCATTTTTATGCAGGTTTTAACCCAGTACAATCTAACGTAACTGTAAAAACAGTAGCGGGAGAGCATGAGTTTGCATGTGTGCAATTGCACAATACTTTAATGGGACGTGGCGATATTATTCGTGAAACATCTTTAGAAGTATTTAATACAAAAGACAAAAAACATTGGAATGCAATGCCAGTGGTTTCTTATAACCACGAAGAGATTCCAGTAACTTCTAAAAACGCCGATTTATGGGAAGAGTTTGATCGTTCTGTAGGACATCACTTTAACCTTTCTATAGATTTAAATGCTTGTACAGGGTGTGGTGCATGTGTAATAGCATGTCACGCAGAAAACAATGTACCAGTTGTTGGGAAAGAAGAAATACGTCGTAGCCGTGATATGCACTGGTTACGTATTGATAGATATTATTCTTCAGAAGAATCTTTTGAAGGAGATAACCAAAAGAAAGATGCAATTTCTGGATTAGGTAGCTCATTAAGTGAATTTGGTGAAATGGAGCAAGCTTCAGCAAACCCACAAGTAGCTTTTCAACCTGTAATGTGTCAGCATTGTAACCATGCACCTTGTGAAACTGTTTGCCCTGTTGCAGCAACATCACATGGACGTCAAGGTCAAAACCATATGGCATATAACCGTTGTGTAGGTACAAGATATTGTGCGAACAACTGTCCATATAAAGTACGTCGTTTTAACTGGTTCTTATACAATGGAAACGATGAGTTTGATTACCATATGAACGACGATTTAGGTCGTATGGTATTAAACCCAGATGTAGTAGTACGTTCTCGTGGTGTAATGGAAAAATGTTCGATGTGTATTCAAAAAACACAAAAAACAATTTTAGATGCAAAACGCGATGGCCGTGAAATTAAAGACGGAGAATTCCAAACCGCTTGTTCTGCTGCATGTAGTAATGGAGCAATGGTATTTGGAGACATTAACGATAAAGATTCTAAAGTTGCAAAACTAAAAGAAGATAACCGTATGTATCACTTATTAGAAAGTGTTGGTACTAAGCCTAATGTGCAGTACCATACTAAAGTGAGAAATACAACCGAAGCATAAATAGATTAATTAAGAAATAATTAAAAAAGGATTATGGCGTCTCATTACGAAGCACCTATTAGAAGACCTTTAGTTACAGGCGAAAAATCATACCACGACGTTACTGTGGATGTAGCAAAGCCAATTGAAGGTAAAGCAAATAAACAATGGTGGATAGTTTTTTCTATCGCACTAGTAGCTTTTCTTTGGGGAATTGGTTGTATACTATACACCATTTCAACAGGAATTGGAACCTGGGGTTTAAATAAAACCGTAGGTTGGGCTTGGGATATTACTAACTTCGTTTGGTGGGTTGGTATTGGTCACGCAGGAA
>JBMZDY010000080.1:0-7710 GCA_049614585.1 Oceanihabitans sp. | reverse complement strand
TATGGCTACCTTAGCCTTTTTATTCACTTCTTGCTCGAACGATCAACAAGAAATTTCTAATAGCTCACAAAACAAAATAGACATGAGCGACTTCTATGTTTATACAGATAACCTAGAAAATGGAAGTGTAACAGGAAAGACCGGAAACACAAATCACACTTGTGTTTCTATGGAAGTTTTAAACAAAAAACTAGAAGAGAACCCTAAATTATACCAACAAATGTATAATGTAGAATACCATACAAGAGCAACTTTAGGAAACAAAAAACCTGGAGGTGGAAATGGAAATGGAAATGGGAATGGAAATAATGGTGACGGTGGCGATAACGGTGATGGTGGCTCCGACAACTTAGGAGTGATAAACATTCCTGTTTATGTACATGTAATTTATAGTAATTCTAACGAGAACATAAGTGACCAACAAATTAACTCACAAATTTCGGTATTAAACAACGATTTTAGGGCTTCTAATAATGATGTCAACCAAGTACCATCAGAATTCTCAGGTTTAGTAGCAGATAGCGAAATATCGTTTTCCTTAGAAGGTACGTTTAGGCATGCAAATTCTAGAACTTCATGGGGCACAAACGATGCGATGAAATCTGCATATCCGCCAGTATCACCACAAACACACTTAAATATTTGGGTTTGTAATATAGGTGGCGGTATTCTAGGCTATGCACAATTTCCTGGAGGTGCCTCTTCTACAGATGGTGTGGTTATTTCTCCACAATATTTTGGATCTACTGGTTATGTTTCAGCACCTTTTAATAAAGGGAGAACTGCAACTCACGAAGTTGGCCATTACTTAAATTTACGCCATATTTGGGGAGATGGTAAATGCCGTAGAGACGACTATGTTGCAGATACTCCTTCGTCTGATGGACCAAACTATGGTTGCCCTTCTTACCCAACTGTAAACTGCCGCTCTAACGACATGACAATGAACTATATGGATTATGTAGATGATCAATGTATGTATATGTTTTCTGAAGGTCAAAAGTCAAGAATGCGAGCAATTTTTGCTTCAGGAGGACCAAGAGCTGGTATGTTAAATTAGAATTATTTTCATAACAATAAAAAAGACGCCTACTTTGGCGTCTTTTTTGTATATTATTTTTTAAAACACAAATATTATGAAGCTTTTAAGCCTTTTATTAACCTTGTTTGCCTTAAATTCTTGTGGGAATTCTAAAGCAATAACAACAAGCAAACAAGAAGCAAAACAAACAACTCAAAAAAATACCGAAAAACTATCGGGAACTTTTTATGTGCAAGTATTAGAAAATAAAAACATTATAGAACCTAAATTAACTCTTACATTTAATGCAGAAGATAATAGAGTTTCTGGATTTGCAGGTTGTAATAATTTTTCTGGAGCCTATACAACTTCTGGTAATACTTTAAAAATAGATAAACTTATTCGTACCGAAAAATACTGCAAACGTTTTATGGATATAGAACAAAGTTATATACATGCTTTACAAAATACTTCAAGCTATATTTTACTAGAAGGTACGCTTTTTTTAAAAAATGAAAAACAAAACCTAATAGAAGCACAACAAAAAGAAGATAAAAGCGCAGAAAAACAACAAACAACAAATACCATTCAATACACAGCTGCTACCAGAGGTTTTTATACGCAAGTAATTATTAATAATGGCACCATTAGTATACAAAAAGATAGTAGTGGCAAGGCGAATCCAGAAACTAGAAAATGTAGTGAAGACGAAATAACACATTTAAAAACCTTATTGCAAAATATAGACCTTAAACTACTTAGCACTTACGAAGGTCCTACCAAAAAAAGAATGTACGATGGCGCAGCAAATGCAACCCTAAAAATTATAGGAGAAAAAGGAGAATCTTTCGAAACTCCTAATTTCGATCACGGCTATCCAAACAGTAACATTGCAGCTTTTGTAAATGCCATAACAAAAATGGCTAAAATGGAGTAGGAAATAGCTTTGCAACAATACTTATTGTATTTTTGCATAAAATTTATGCAAGTGACTATTCAAGACATACAAAACGAAATTATTGAAGAATTCTCTATGTTTGAAGATTGGGAAGAACGCTACCAATACATGATAGACTTAGGGAAAACCTTACCATTAATTGACGCACAATATAAAACCGAGAAAAATATAATTAAAGGCTGTCAAAGTAAAGTTTGGGTACATGCCGAACTGCAAGAAGACAAAATAGCATTTACAGCAGATAGCGATGCCATAATTACCAAAGGCATAATTGCTATACTAATACGTGTTTTTTCTAACCAACACCCAAAAGCAATTATAGAAGCAAATACCAATTTTATAGATCAAATTGGACTTAAAGAGCATTTGTCGCCAACAAGAGCAAACGGTTTAGTAAGTATGATTAAACAATTAAAAATGTATGCAATAGCATACCAAACACAACTAAATTAAAAACAAGTTCAATGAGTGAAACTATAGATACAACAGCATTAGGAGAAAAAATAGTAACCGTAATAAAAACCATATACGATCCAGAAATTCCTGTCGATATTTACGAATTAGGATTAATTTACGATGTATTTGTAAATGAAGATTACGAAGTTAAAATACTAATGACATTAACCACGCCAAACTGCCCTGTAGCAGAAACACTTCCTCTAGAAGTGGAAGAAAAAGTTAAGTCTATAAATGAAGTAAAAGACGCCGAAGTAGAAATTACTTTCGATCCACCTTGGAATCAAGATTTAATGAGCGAAGAAGCAAAACTGGAACTTGGAATGCTCTAGATTAGTATGCAGTTTGCAGTCGCAGTATTCAGTACTTACTCAAATTTTAATTAATTCTAAATGTCATGCTTAGCGCAGTCGAAGCATCTTTTATATGTCAAACGAAATAAAAAATCGCGTAGCGAATAGCAATTTAGCTGTTTTAGATTTAGAAGATTTTTATCCAGAAGGGAAACGCATTCTGTTCGATATTAAAGATTGGCTTTACGAAGGTTTTGTTTTACGCGAAAAAGATTTTAGAAGCTTAATAAAACAACACGATTGGGAACCATACCAAGATGCATACGTTGCATTAACTTGTACTACAGATGCAATTGTTCCAGATTGGGCTTATATGTTGTTAAGTATTCATTTAGAACCCTATGCAAAAAAAATAGTGTTAGGAAATCTAGAATCTTTAGAAACTTCTATTTATCAAAACATTATTAATAATTTAGAAATCTCTTCTTATAAAAATAAACCGGTTATAATAAAAGGCTGTTCTAAAAAACCAGTTCCTTCTAGTGCTTATATAATGATTACCAATAAGCTAAAACCAGTAGCAAAATCTATAATGTTTGGCGAGGCATGCTCTTCTGTACCACTTTATAAAAGCACTTCGTCGGCAAAATAATACCTTTCGTCTATTTTTAGCAGAAAAACACAGTTATAGTTTACACTTCTTTAGTTAATACATACTTTTGCGCCTTCAAAAAAAACAATTTTTAAAATGAAGAATTTAATAGTATTAATTGCATTATTTATTGGAGTAGCTTCAGTAAATGCACAAACAAACGAAACAACATTAACTAAAGAAGAGTTAACTGCTCAAAAAGCAGAAAAACAAGCAATAGCAGATGCTGCTCAAGCAGAAGCAAATGCATTACAAGCACAAATAGATGGTTTACCAGGATGGAGAAAAGGTGGAAACATTTTATTAACTTTTAACCAATCTGCATTCAACAACGAATGGACTGGAGGCGGAATAGGTAACACTGCTGCTAACCTTTTAATTAACTACGATGCAAACCTTATTAAAGGAGATTACATCTGGGATAACAAACTTATTGTTGATTACGGAATTAACAAAAACAAAGGAGCAGACAAATTCACAAAATCTAACGATAGAATAGAAATTAACTCTATTGGTGGTAAAAAAGCAAAAGGTAACTGGTACTACTCTGCTTACTTTAACGGTAAAACGCAATTAGATAGAGCAGCAGACGGAAGCACACACTTTTTCTCTCCTGCATATTTTCAAGCTGGTCCTGGTATGTTCTGGAAAAAATCGAATAACTTCAATGTTATGATTTCTCCTGCAGCAGCTAAATTAATTGTAGTACATAGCGAATATACAGATGTACCTTCTGCATTTGCTAATGCATTTAACGATGCTGGTGGTTACTTTGGTGTAGAGGCTAACGAAACTACTCGTTTCGAACTTGGCGCTGCTTTAAGAGGTTACTACAAGTTAAATATTGCAAAAAACATTGCTATGGAAAACATCTTAGCATTATACACAAACTATTTAGAAGAGCCTCAAAATGTAGATATCGATTACACCATGAATCTTTCTATGGCTGTAAACAAATACATTTCTGCTAACTTAGTTTTTCAAGCTATTTACGACGATAACGCAAATTCTAATGGATTTCAAATTAGAGAAGCATTTGGTTTAGGATTTAACTACGGTTTCTAAGCATAAAAAATTAGTCTACTTTAAAGAGGTAGTTAAAAGTAAACACATTTATTGTGTTTACTTTTAACTACCTCTTTTTGTTTTTAGTAACTTGGCACTAGATAAATGTAATTAAAAATGAAAAACTACAGCATTATTATAGCAATCTTATTACTAAGTAGTACTGCTTGTATAAACAAAAAAAAGGATCTAGTTATTACACCTAAAAGCTACCTACAAATAGAGCAATTGCAATGGCTTGTTGGGAATTGGACAAACATTACAGAAAAAGAACAGTCTTTTGAAAACTGGGTAAAAAGCAACGATAGTACTTTAACTGCACATAGTTATACATTGGTAAAAAACGACACCGTTTTTGCCGAACGAGTAACCTTACAGCAGTTAGACGAAAACCAAGTCGCTTTTACCGTTGTTGCATACCAACAAAACAATAACCAACCCGTTACTTTTATGTTAACTTCTACAAAAAACAAAGTGTTTACTTTCGAAAATCCGAAGCATGATTTTCCTTCATTAATAGCTTATACAAACCCAGTAAAAGATTCGATTCACGCTTGGATAGAAGGCAAAATTAATGGCAATTCTAGAAAAGTAGATTTCTATTTTAAAAAGAAATAAATCGATTTATTTATTCTTCCTCTTCGGTATAATCTGGATATAAAAAATGATTGTAAGGAAAACGAGTTACATGAATTTCTCGTACTTCTTTATAAACGCGCTTTTTAAAATCGTCTAGGTTTTGTTTATTTAAAGCCGAAATAAACAGGGCGTTATCTTTCCCTACTTTATGCATCCATGTGTTTTTCCATTCGTTTAAAGAGTAATGCTCCTTAGATCGTTCTACAATTAAATCGGTTTCATCATAAGGTTCTGCTTGGTAAGCATCAATTTTATTAAAAACCATAATCATTGGTTTATCCGAACTATCTATTTCCCCTAATATTTTATTTACCGATTCGATATGCTCTTCAAAATTAGGATGCAATATATCTACAACATGTAGCAATAAGTCTGCTTCTCTAACTTCATCTAAAGTACTTTTAAAACTCTCTACTAGTTGCGTTGGTAATTTGCGTATAAACCCAACAGTATCACTTAATAAAAAAGGAAGGTTTTGTATTACAACTTTTCGCACTGTAGTATCTAGGGTTGCAAATAGTTTATTCTCGGCAAACACTTTGCTTTTACTTACTACATTCATTAAAGTAGATTTCCCAACATTGGTATAACCAACAAGTGCGACACGCACCATTTTACCGCGATTACCGCGTTGTACAGACATTTGCTTGTCTATGGTTTTAATTTTATTTTTAAGTAAAGAGATTCGATCTCTTACAATACGTCTGTCGGTTTCAATTTCGGTTTCTCCTGGTCCACGCATTCCAATACCTCCTTTTTGTCTTTCTAGGTGTGTCCACATACCTTTTAAACGAGGTAATAAATATTCGCATTGTGCTAGTTCTACTTGGGTTCGTGCATAACTGGTTTGTGCACGTTGGGCAAAAATATCTAATATTAAATTGGTTCTGTCTAAAACCTTACAGCCTAATATTTTACTAATATTTCGTTCTTGGGCTGCAGATAACTCGTCGTCGAAAATTGCAGTTCCAACATGGTTATTTTCAATAAATATGCGAACGTCTTCCATTTTTCCAGTACCTATAAAGGTCTTAGGATTAGGCATATCCATTTTTTGCGTAAAACGTTTTAATACTTCTCCACCTGCTGTATAGGTTAAAAACTCTAACTCGTCTAAATATTCTTTAGACTTGTCTTCGTCTTGACTTTTAGTTATAACACCTATTAAAACCGCTTTTTCAAGCTCGATATTTTTTTTCTCTAACATACTTACAATTAAAGCACAAATTTAATCAATTGCAACCATTTTAATTTTTATATTTTTGAAGAATGACGAAATAATTACAGAAACACTTAATTATTTAATATTATTATTTAAATGACTGATATTCCTGAAATTCCTATTAAACCCAATATTCATACTATTGCTTTTTATAATACCGAAAACCTTTTTCATGTTTTCGATAATACTATAAAACATGACAACGACTTTTTGCCAAAAGCCGATAAGCGTTGGACCGCAAAACGATATAAAAACAAGTTGCGAAAACTAGGTTATGCAATTACAAATATTGGTCGCGATAATAACGGAAAACATCCAGCAATTATTGGCGTTGCCGAAGTAGAAAACGCAAAAGTAATACAAGATTTAATAGCTTCTAAACACTTGGCAAAGTGTAACTATAACTTTGTTCATTATAATTCTCCAGACGAACGTGGTATTGATGTTGGGTTTATTTACGACCAATCTATTTTTACAGTAGAAGCATCGCAAGTTTTTTCTATAGAGTTATTTAATAACGCAGGTAAACCAGATTACACCAGAGATATATTACTGGTTACTGGCTTATTATCTGGTTGTAAAATTCATGTTATTGTAAACCATTGGTCGTCTAGAAGAGAAGGCCAAAAGGAAACCGAACATAAACGCATGGCAGCATCAGACAAAGTTGGTGAAATTATTTCGAACCTAAAACTACAGGATAGTAATGCGAAAATATTAGTAATGGGCGATTTTAACGACGATCCTTCTAGTAAAAGCATAAAACGCCTAGTTGCTGGTTATAATTTATTTAACCCAATGGAAACCTTGCGCTCGTATACACGAGGAACTACCAAACACAACAGGTTATGGAATTTGTTTGATCAAATTATATTTACGACTAACTTTTTTGAAACTTCGGCGAATTCTTTACAATTTGAATCTGCTAATATATTCGACCCAAAGTTTTTAAAACTTTCAAACGGAAAATATAAAGGAACTCCTTTTAGAACTTATGTTGGTAAAAAGTATAAAGGTGGTTATAGCGACCACTTTCCAGTTTATATAACTCTAGAAGTAAAAGAATAAATAAAAAAACTAAACTGCTTGATAAATTATAGCAGCCAAACCTAAACATGCTATTGGTAGTAACCAAAGCATTAAAATACTATAATTTGTAGTTTTCTTTTTAAGCATTTTAGCGTTTAACACTTTACGCTTACGGCCTGCATACTGCATCCAGTTTTTAAAGAAAATAAAAATACATGTCAATACAAACAACACAATTGCTTTGTCTTGCGACATGGTTGTCATATTCATTTGGTTAAAAAAACCTGCAAAAAAAACACCTAGAAGTAATACCAAAGCACACTGCAATACCGAAACATAGGTTGTTGCTAACTGGTTTGCTTTTTTGTTTTTAGC
>JBMZDY010000079.1:0-7718 GCA_049614585.1 Oceanihabitans sp. | reverse complement strand
AGCTTCTTGAATACTCAAGTTTTTTTTAGAGAACACAAAAACCGTTCTATTTGTTGTCGATTTCTTTATATAATAAGCAATGGTTTTACTAATAGCTATTATTGCTACTATACTATAGGCAGCCATTGTAAAATCTTCGAAAACTAATATTCCAAGAAAAATTACAAAGCCATCAATCATTAATATAAGTTGGCTAAAAGGTCTTTTAATTTTAGTTGCAATTATTCTTACCAAAATATCGTTTCCACCAGTAGTTGCGCCAGCTTTCATAACTACAAAAACAGAAAAACCAATAATAAAACCACCAAATACAGCAGATATTAATACATCTTGCACATAAATTTTATTACCTAATAGATTGGTAAAAACATCTATATAAAAGGAAACCAATACCATAGAAAAAGCAGTTTTTAAACCAGTTTTTCCTCCAAATATTTTGGTTCCCCAAAGCAATAATGGAATATTAATTAGCAAAGCAACCCAACCTACAGAAATTCCCATAAGTTTATTAATTACAATACTTAATCCTAAAATTCCTCCAGGAACAATATTATGTGGTATTATAAATATTACATATGCTAATGCCAAAATAAAAGAACCTAGCAACACGCTAGAATAACTTTTAAGCTCGGTAATTACTTGTTTTCTTTTTAATAATAAATAAACTCTTTTTTTCATAATTATAGGTATAAAAAAAATCCCTTTGATTTAATTAAATATCAAAGGGATTAAAAATTAAGTATTCTAATTTTACTCGCTTCGATAGTGGGCAATACAAGCCTGCTTACACATATACATTATTGTATTGGTATTAAAAAATATCGAAATTTTATTCATTAAATTCATCTTATAAATTGCAAAAAAAAAGCGTTCTATAATTATAGAACGCTTTTTATATTTAATCATAGCATACGCTCTAGCCTTCGGATTTATTCATCCAATGTTTTAAACACATACTATTTAAGTTTCTTTTTTTCATAAATATATGGCAAAGGTAAAATTATTTTAATACTTGCAAACCATTCTTAAAAATATTTTACACTTTTTAAAACTACTAGTATCACACATTGTTAATTTAATAATATTTTACTTTTAAAAGCCTTCAAAATATATAGTTATTAATAATACAAACCAAATAATTTGAAATTCATAAAACACCACTTAAACGCTAGTATTTAAAAGAATAGTACTTGTAATTTATTTTTTTTCAGGCTACCTTATAGCCTAATTGTTATACCAATGAGTGAAAAGTTAATTTCTAAGAAAAAACCAGCATTTCCAATTACCGAACTGCTTTCTAATTACCTTACTATTCAAGGAAGGAATATTAAAATTCCTATTTTTTATGACGATTTACTTCGCTTTCAAGGTGCCATTGAAATTTTTGACGATTATGGTAAAGACACCCTTTGGATAAGTTGTTATTATGCCGAACACGAACGAGACGAAATAGAACATAGTTTAAAACAAATGTATTCCATCTTGCATTCCGATGGAAGCGACTCTATTCTGCCATATTTAAATATTGATAGTATTGATTTTTGCACCTTTGGTAATACCAAGCCATTTCGAATAAAAGTAAGAAATATAATTAACGATAATTATATCTTTTTATATATAAAAAAAGCAGATGCTTCTAGAATTTACGGCTTAGAATTAGAGCACTTACTGTCGCCAAACCACATTAATTTTTTAGTTCATAAAGATACTTTAATAGAAGAGCATATTTCAGGAATTCCTGGCGACTCCTTTATAAACAACCATTTACAAACCATTCCAGAGCAAGACAAAAGAGCACTTGCAAAAGAATTTGTAAAATTTAACGAACGTTGCTTTGTTAGGCTTTTAGCAGATATGCGCTCGTATAATTACGTGATTGTAATTACGCATGATTTTGATAGAATACAATACCGAATTCGCGCAATAGATTTCGACCAACAAAGTTTTGAAGGAAACCCAAAAGTTTATAAGCCTCAATTTTTAAAAGAGAACAATGCTTTAGTAGAAATGAGCTTAAAAGTATTAACCAAAGAGTCTATAGAGCAATACGAAAAAGAAGAACGTTCCTTACTTGCAAAACGAGCAACAAGTGAGCACGAAAGGTTGCAAGACTTAATAAAATGCATGCAGGAAGACACCATTTCGTATCCTGAAAAAATTAAAGAATTAAAACAAGGCTTATTTAAACTTACTGGTGATGTTAATTTTAAAAAGTCTAAAAATATGGGCGAATTATTAAGTAACGCACTAGATTTTATTATTCGAAATTACAAAAGTGAAAATCCATATATCATTAAATAAAAACACTACTAAAAATGAAAATCAAAAAGGTTTTAGTTGCCAATAGAGGCGAAATTGCAATTAGAATATTACGTGCTTGTACAGAATTAAACCTTGCTACTGTAGCAATATACACTTACGAAGACAGATATTCGCAACATAGAAACAAAGCAGACGAATCCTATCAAATTGGTGCAGACAACCAACCACTAAAACCGTATTTAGATATAAATGCTATTATAGATTTGGCAAAATCGAAACAGGTAGATGCTATACATCCTGGTTATGGGTTTTTATCTGAAAATTCAGATTTTGCAAGAAAATGCGCCGAAAACAACTTAATATTTATTGGTCCAGATCCAGAAGTAATGGATGCCTTAGGCGATAAAATTACAGCCAAAAAAATTGCTGTTAAATGCAATGTGCCAATTATAGAAAGTAATAAAAAGAAACTTACTTCTTTAAAAATTGCAATTGCAGAAGCAAATACAATAGGCTTCCCTTTAATGCTGAAAGCTGCTTCTGGTGGTGGTGGTCGCGGTATGCGAATTATTAGAAATACCCAAGATTTAGAACTCTATTTTGAGGCAGCAAGTAACGAAGCTCTAAATGCCTTTGGAGATGGAACCATGTTTTTAGAAAAATATGTAGAAAACCCAAAGCATATAGAAGTACAAATAGTAGCAGATAGACATGGTAATATTCGGCATTTACACGAACGAGATTGCTCGGTTCAAAGAAGGCATCAAAAAGTAGTAGAAATTGCTCCTTCTTTTAATGTATCTAATGCAGTAAAACAAAACCTTTATAAGTATGCATTAGCAATAGCACAAGAAGTAAACTATAACAATATAGGTACTGTAGAATTTCTAGTAGATCAAAAAGACAACATTTACTTTATTGAAGTAAACCCAAGAATACAAGTAGAACATACTGTTACCGAAATGATAACTGGTTTCGACTTAGTAAAAACTCAAATATTTATTGCTGGTGGTTATAAACTATCCGACGAGCAAATAAAAATATACAGTCAAGAGTCTATAGCAACCTATGGTTTTGCATTACAATGCAGACTAACTACCGAAGATCCTGAAAATAATTTCACCCCAGATTATGGTAATATTACCACTTATAGATCTGCAGCTGGAATGGGAATTCGTTTAGACGCAGGAAGCATATACCAAGGGTATAAAGTAAGTCCGTTTTTCGATTCGATGCTAGTAAAAGTTTCTGCGCATGGTAGAACACTAGATGGCGCAACTAGAAAAATGATACGTGCCCTTAAAGAGTTTAGAATTCGAGGTGTAAAAACCAACATTCATTTTTTACAAAACGTTATAAAACACGAAAGTTTTTTAAGCGGAAGTGTAACCGTAAATTTTATTCAAAATACACCAAGTTTATTTAACATAAAGTTACCACAAGATCGTACTTCTAAAGTGGTAAAATTTCTTGCGGGAGTTAGTGTAAATGGAAATTCGGATGTAAAACAAAAAGACGAAAGCAAAGTATTTAGAAATGCTAAAATTCCAGATTTCAATATTGCTTCGCCATACCCAAAAGGGACTAAAAATTTATTAACAGAACTAGGGCCCGATGCCTTTTGCCAATGGCTTAAAAACGATAATAAAATTCATTATACAGATACTACCATGCGCGATGCGCACCAATCGCTTCTTGCAACTAGAATGCGTAGTTTTGATATGCTTAAGGTAGCAGAAAGTTATGCGAAAAATCACCCAAATACATTTAGCCTAGAAGTTTGGGGAGGTGCCACTTTCGATGTTTGTTTACGCTTTTTACACGAAAGCCCATGGACCCGATTACGTGAATTACGAAAAGCCATACCAAATATATTGTTTCAAATGTTATTGCGTGGTTCTAACGGCGTAGGTTACAAAGCATATCCAGATAATCTAATTGAACGTTTTGTAGAAAAATCTTGGGAGAATGGCGTCGATATTTTTAGAATTTTCGATTCGCTTAACTGGGTAAAAGCCATGGAGCCTAGCATTAATTATGTACGCAATAAAACTGGTGGAATAGCCGAAGCTGCTATAAGTTATACAGGCGATATTTTAGATGTAAATCAAACCAAATACAATCTAAAATACTATACACAATTAGCCAAAGATTTAGAAAATGCTGGAGCACACATGATAGCAATAAAAGACATGGCTGGATTGTTAAAACCATATGCTGCATCTTTACTTGTTCCTGCATTAAAGGACACCGTTAAAATACCAATACACTTACATACACACGACACCTCGTCGCTACAAACTGCAACCTACTTAAAAGCAATTGAAGCTGGAGTAGATGTTGTAGATGTTGCACTTGGTGGCTTATCTAGTTTAACCTCGCAGCCCAATTTTAATGCGGTTGTAGAGATGATGAAATACCAAGAACGCTCGCATGCGTTTAATATGAGTAGTTTAAATGAATTTTCTAATTTCTGGGAAGATACTAGAGAAATGTACTACCCTTTTGAGTCTGGATTAAAAGCCGGAACAGCAGAAGTATTTCAACATGAAATTCCTGGCGGACAATATTCTAATTTACGTCCACAAGCAACAGCTTTAGGATTAGCAGATCGGTTTGATGAAGTAAAAAAAATGTATGCGCAAGTAAATACCATGTTTGGTAATTTAGTAAAAGTAACCCCTAGCTCTAAAGTAGTTGGCGACATGGCAATATTTATGGTAACCAATAACTTAACTCCAGAAGAAGTAATGTCTAGAGGAGAAGAAATTTCTTTTCCAGAATCGGTAATAAACTTCTTTAAGGGAGATTTAGGGCAACCGGTTGGTGGATTTCCAGTAGCGCTTCAAAAAATTATTCTTAAAAATAACAAATCGTATACCGATAGGCCAAATGCACATCTAAAACCTATAGATTTTACAGTAGAATATGCAGCATTTAAAAAGAAATTTCAAAAAGGTTTTACTAGAGCTATAGAAGAAGAAGATTTTTTATCTTATATATTATATCCTAAAGTATTTGAGCAAGCGCATGAAAACTATAAAAAGTATGGAAATCTTGCATTAGTACCTACAAAAAATTTCTTTTACGGAATGAAACTAGGCGAAGAAACACAAATAGAGCTAGAGCCTGGAAAAACAATTATAGTAAAATTACTATCTATAGGAATCCCAAATGATGCAGGAATGCGAACCGTTTTCTTTAAAGTAAATGGCGAAAACCGTTTTGTGGAAATATTAGATAACTCTTTAAATATTGTAAAAGAAGAAAATGAAAAAATAGATCCAGAAAACTCCAACCATATAGGAGCTCCATTACAAGGTTCGTTATATAAAATACTAGTTAAAAAAGGACAGCAAATAAAAGAAAACGAACCCCTTTTTGTTATAGAAGCCATGAAAATGGAAACTACAGTAAATGCTTTTAAAGCTGGTAAAATTAAAACAATTAGCCTGAAAGAAAACAGCATGGTAAAACAAGACGATTTGATTGTAACAATGGAATAATTATCTTTGAAAAAAAACAAAAATGCTAGGACTAAAACTAGAAACAGACCCACGTTGGGCAAATATTGCAGAATCTAATTTAGAAGAAATTTTAACCGACCATGCATGGTGCGAACAAAAAGCAGCAACCAATGCAATAAAATTAATTTCATTAAACCCAGAGTTAGAAGACTTAGTAAGCGAGCTTTTAATTATTGCACAAGAAGAGCTTGAGCATTTTCAAATGGTACATAATATAATTAAAGAACGTGGTTATAAACTGGGTCCAGAACGCAAGGATAGTTATGTAAACGAGCTATTTAAATTTATTATAAAAGGAGGCAATAGAAACCAACAACTAGTAGATAGGCTTTTATTTTCTGCAATGATAGAAGCCCGAAGTTGTGAACGTTTTAAACTATTATCTACTACAATAAAAGATAAAAAACTCGCTAAATTTTACCATGAACTTATGGTAAGCGAAGCAGGACACTACACCACTTTTATTGGTTTTGCAAGACAATATGGCAAAGGGATAGATGTAGAAAAACGCTGGCAAGATTTTCTAATATTTGAAGGCGAATTAATTAAAAGTTATGGCAAAAAAGAGACTATTCATGGGTAAGTTACTTTTAAACTTTTAAACTACCTTTGCAACAAATAATTTTACATGTCCTTTAAAGACTTACAACTAAACAAACCATTGCTTCGTGCTATTGCTGATGCTGGCTACGACAATCCAACATTAGTACAAGAAAAAACCATTCCTTTTGTATTAGACAAAAAAGATGTAATCTGTTCTGCTCAAACTGGAACTGGAAAAACAGCGGCTTTTGCTTTACCTATTTTACAGCAATTATTCGATAAACAAGATGCGCCAAAAAGAGGTAAAAAAATTCGTGCTTTAATTGTAAGTCCTACTCGAGAATTAGCAATCCAAATTCAAGATAATTTTAAAACCTATGGTAAAAACACCAATTTACGAAGTACTGTAATATTTGGTGGCACTAGTATAGAACCTCAAAAAGACGTTTTAAAAAAAGGAGTAGATATACTTATAGCAACACCAGGACGCTTATTAGATTTACACAAACAAGATTGTATAAACCTAGATTATGTAGAAACTTTAGTTTTAGATGAAGCAGACTTAATGTTGGATATGGGATTTATTGACGATGTTAAAAAAGTAGAACGTCTTTGTCCCGATGAAAAACAAATTCTATTATTTTCGGCAACCATGCCATATAAAGTAGAACAACTGGCTAATACGATACTAAATTTGCCAGAACGTGTAGAAGTTACACCAACCTCTTCTGCTGCAAAAAATGTAAGTCAGGTATTGTATTATGTTCCTAAACGAAATAAAATAGAGCTGTGTTTACATTTACTTAGAAATACTATTAAAGGAAACATTCTAATTTTTAGACGCACCAAATTTGGGGTCGATAAATTAGAACAAACCTTATTAAAAAACGGCTATAAAGTAGATACTATTCATGGTGATAAAGCGCAAAATTTACGTCAAGATGCTTTAAATAAATTTAAAAATGGTTATGTAAATATTTTAATAGCTACAGATGTTGCAGCTCGTGGTATTGACATAAATGAATTGGATGCAGTAGTAAATTTCGATTTACCAAACATACCAGAAACTTATGTACATCGAATTGGCAGAACTGGTCGTGCAGGAAATTATGGTAATGCATATTCTTTATGTTCTGCAGACGAAAAGAATTATATTAAAAGCATACAGCAGTTAATTAATGTACAAATTCCTATTGAAGAAGAACATCCTTATCCTTTAGATCCAAAAGCAAAACCTATTAAACACACTTCAAATAAAACAGGAAGTAAGCACAAAAAAGGCAGAAAGAGCCAAGCTAGTAAAAAGAAGAAAAAACGTTGGTATTAGAATTTCTGAATACTGAATACTGAATACTGAATACTGAATACTGAATACTGAATACTGAA
>JBMZDY010000078.1:0-7804 GCA_049614585.1 Oceanihabitans sp. | reverse complement strand
TTCTCTATACTTGGATTGTAGGTAATCGACTGTCTTTTTCTAGAGTTGAAAACATCACTAATATTTAAAACTAGTTTTCGCTTTTTAGATCGCAAAAAAAGAACACAAGTAAAAGCCACAAGTAAAGGAGGCGATTGTACAATTACGGTTTTCGGTATTTTATTAAAAAGAAAAAATAAAACCAAGCTAAAACTATACGATAGCATAGCTATTAACCGTAAAAACTTGTTTTTAGAAACTGTAGCAAAAATCCATAATCGATGAATTGTTAAGTTGTTTTCAAACTGTGAATGTTTAAATTTACCTGTATAATTTTTAAATATTTTTCCAGTAGGATAATTTGGTAATGGGGTTATTACGCTAATCTTGTGGTTTTGTTTTTCTAAACCTTTAGCCAAATGAAAAATCCTATTGGAAGCTGCTCCAATTTCTGGAGGAAAGTAGCTAGTAATAATTAAAACCTCTTTCATTTTACTGTTTATGGATTAAGGAAGTAAACTGCTTTAATTTTCCGTTTTTAGAGCGTTTTAAATGTTCTTGTTTTTCAAAAAGTACGGTCAATCCTTTTTCTAAATAATTTTCTACTTCTATTAAAATATGTTTTATTTTTTCTGTTGTTATGGTTTTCGAACTCGCATAAATAATTTTAAAAGTATCTATTTTTTGTTGCTCTATAACAAACTCTTTTATCTTTCCGTCATCTTCAATTATACTTTTTGTTATATAATAAAAAGTTAAGCCAGCAGCTTTTTTTCCGCTAGGTAAAATAATTAAATCACTTGTTCTTCCAATTAATGTTTTTAAAACAGGCTTTTTTAAAGAGCTGCTTTTACTTAAAACACCTATATCTCCTATGTCATAGCGAATAAAAGGATGTGCTTTATTGTATAACGAAGTAATAACTACGCGACCTTTTTTTCCATATGGTAAAGTATTATTTTGTGCATCTAAAATTTCTACAAATAGCGTTTCGCTATTTACTTGCCATTGCTTATCTGGATTTTGAAATGCTATTAAGTCTAATTCCGAAGCTCCATATTCATTAACAACAGCTATACCAAATTGCTTTTCCATAAGCTCTTTGTCGGCTTTAAAGAGCATTTCAGAAGTAACAATACAAGCTTTTAATGTAGGACATACCTGCTTTAATATAATATTTTTATTTTCTAAAAATTTAGCAAATTGAACAATAGAACTAGTATAGCCATTAATATAAACAAAAGGGGTGTTCTTAAATTTATGCAAGCATTTTTCTAGCGCATTGTCGCTTAAATCGAAAACCGAAAATCGATAGCGTTTACTTAATAAATCTTTTAAACGCTCTTTTAAATAGCCTGTTTTATGTAATGGAATACCATAAAAACGAGCTTGTTTAGAAACATTAAAGTCTAAGTCAAACCAGCTAAATCTATCTTGTATTATTGCCCATGTCATGGCATGGCATAACTTATCTTTTGCAAAAATAAAAGGGTTTCCAGTAGACCCAGAAGTTTTATTTACATATACATTTTTTAAATTAAAACCATTAGAAAGCCTTCGGTTTAAAGGTTGTTGTAAGTCTTTTTTGGTCATTATTGGAATGCTATTCCAATCTAACAAATCTGCGTTTTTTGC
This sequence comes from Oceanihabitans sp., assembly GCA_049614585.1. Lineage (GTDB taxonomy): Bacteria > Bacteroidota > Bacteroidia > Flavobacteriales > Flavobacteriaceae > Oceanihabitans. Next base: position 6,190 of record JBMZDY010000078.1, on the reverse strand, counting down.
AAATTTTTTATAAAACGAATTATTCTTTAAATGGTAAGTAACAATGGCTTTTTTTTGCTGGTCTACATAATTTAAAAAACTAGAATCTTTTTTTTCTTGAATTTCTTGTAGCATACGAGTGGCTTTCTTAATAGGAAAACCATTTAATTGTAAAGAAAGATTAAATAAAAGCAATGCTAAAGATATTTTTGTAAAGTAAATAAAAAATATTCGTGAATTCGAGGCATTAGTTTTATTTTTGTGCAAACAACATACCTCATGAACATTTTAATTCTTGGTTCTGGCGGAAGAGAACATACCTTCGCTTGGAAATTATCGCAAAGCCCATTATGTAAAAATTTATATGTAGCACCTGGAAATTCGGGAACTGCAGGAATTGCAACAAACCTAAATATTGGAGTAACCGATTTTAATGCAATAAAAAGGGAAGTACTAGAAAATAAAATAAATATGGTAGTAGTTGGTCCAGAAGATCCATTAGTACAAGGGATTCATGATTTCTTTTTACAAGACGAAGCTTTAAAACATGTAGCTGTAATTGGCCCAGAAAAAGCAGCCGCAGAGCTAGAAGGCAGTAAAGAATTTGCAAAGCAGTTTATGTATAGACATAATATACCAACGGCAGCTTACCAAAGTTTTAGCGCTAGTAATGTAGAAGAAGGTTTTGCTTTTTTAGAATCATTAAAACCACCTTATGTATTAAAAGCCGATGGTTTGGCAGCAGGTAAAGGGGTTTTAATTTTAAACGATCTTGAAGAAGCAAAAAGCGAATTAAAAAGCATGTTGGTAGATACTAAATTTGGTACAGCAAGTAATAAAGTGGTAATTGAAGAGTTTTTAGACGGAATTGAGTTAAGTTGTTTTGTATTAACCGATGGGAAAAACTATAAAATTTTACCAACAGCTAAAGATTATAAACGTATTGGTGAAGGAGATACCGGTTTAAATACAGGAGGAATGGGAGCTGTTTCGCCTGTGCCATTTGCAACTCCTGAGTTTTTAAATAAAATAGAAGAACAAATTGTAAAGCCAACCATTTCTGGTTTACAAAAAGACAATTTACCATATAAAGGATTTGTGTTTATTGGGCTAATTAAAGTAGGAGACGAACCTAAAGTTATAGAGTATAATGTGCGTATGGGAGATCCTGAAACCGAAGTTGTATTACCAAGACTTAAAAACGATTTAGTAACACTTTTTAAAGCTGTTGCTAACCAGACCCTAGACAAAATAAAAATTGAAATAGATTCGCGAGCAGCAACAACAGTTATGTTAGTATCTGGTGGTTATCCAGAAGCATACGAAAAAGGAATGCAAATTTCTGGAATAGAAAACATTAAAAATGCAATACCTTTTCATGCAGGAGCTAAACTAGATGCAGGAGCAGTTGTTACCTCTGGAGGACGCGTTATGGCTATTACAAGTTATGGTGATACTTACCAAGAGGCCATAAAAAAATCTTACCAAAATATAGAAAAACTACATTTTAATAAGATGTATTATCGTAAAGATATAGGTTTCGATCTATAAGTAAGAATGTGCCGAAACGCTTTTGTCTTCTTCGTTATTGTCGTTAAAAGCTTTTAATTGTTTCATCCAATAAACAAAAGCTACAAAGCCAATAAGAATAAAAAGCCATGAGATGGTGTTTGCTGCAAACCAATTTTCAAGCTCTAAAGCTACTAGTGCATCTAAAGGTGCAAATAGTATATCGACAAATAAATCTTGTATTGCGTAAAAGAAATCTTTCATAATCGTATATTTATAATGCAAAAATACAAAAAGAGTTAATGTTTACAAGTATTTTTACAAAATCGAAACCAATAATTTTTATAATTGTTTTTGTTGCTACTATTTTAGCCTTTTTAATGCTACAGATAAAGCAGCAAATAACAGCTGTAACTCCCTTATTAATAGGTGAAGTGTTATTCGGTTTTTTACTTATTTGTTTCACTATTTTACTACTACAGTTTATAGTTATAAAAAATAAATTAAGTTTAAAAAGCAACTTCGAAATTCTATTTTTTAGTCTTTTTTTACTGCTTCTTCCTGAAGCTTTATTAAGCTCAAAAATTATTTTAGCCAATTTATTTGTGCTTTTAGCTTTGCGAAGATTAATAAGTATAAGCTCTAATATAAACGTACAATTAAAACTATTTGATGCTGCTTTTTATATTGCTTTAGCTACGCTTTGTTACTTTTGGGCAATTGTATTTGTATTGTTAATTTTTATTGTATTAGTATTTTATGCAAATAATAATTTTAAAGATTGGTTTATACCTTTTGTGGGATTAGGCTGTGTATTTGTATTAAATATTAGTGCTTCTATTTTATGGAATGGAGATTTTTTGGGATTTTTAAATTTTAATTACAATGTAGATTTTAAGTATATCAATTATAACAACCCCTTTTTTTTAATTGCATTTACTATTCTTTTTTCTCTTGGTTTATGGGCTTCTATTTACTTTATAAAAAACATAAAATTAAAAACTAGAAAGCATCGTGTGTCTTTTCGAATTGTTTTTGTTTCAGTTCTTCTTGCATTTAGTATTGTAATTGTTTCACCTTTAAAAAACGGAAGCGAATTTTTGTTTCTTTTTGCTCCTTTAGCAATAATAAAGGCCAATTATATAGAGCATAATAAGGATAAATGGTTTAAAGAAATATTTTTTGCAGTATTAATTTTTACGCCTATAATACTATTAATGCTGTACTTTTTTACCAAAAGCTAAATCGCCAGCATCTCCAAGTCCAGGAATTATATAGCCCTGTTTATTAAGTTCTTGGTCTATGGTTGCTATCCATAAATGAGTGTTTTTATTAAAATTCTGCTCTATAAATTCCACCCCTTTTTTAGAGCCAATTACACTAACCAAATGTATTTCTTTAGGAGTGCCAAAAGGTTTTAAAGCTTCAAACGTTGCAAGCATAGACTGCCCAGTTGCTAACATTGGGTCTGCTAGAATAAGAGTTTTGTTTTCTAAACTTGGGCAAGCAAGATACTCTACAATAATTTCAAAACTATCTGGGTTTTCTTTGTGGTGTCTATATGCCGAAATGAATGCGTTTTCTGCAGCATCAAAATAATTTAAAAGCCCATTATGTAAAGGCACACCAGCTCTTAATATAGAACAAAGTACAATGTTGTTTTCTAATAACTCCATTTTACAATTTCCTAATGGAGTTTTAATAACCTTAGAATTGTATTGCAACTCTTTACTCATTTCGTATCCTAATATTTCCCCTATACGCTCTATGTTTCGCCTAAAACGCATGCTGTCTTTTTGAATGTTTAGATCTCTTATTTCAGTTATAAAATTATTTAATACCGAGTTTTTAATAGAAAAATTATGAATATGCATCTTTGCTCTTTAATATTTGTGGTAGTAAAGTTAATTATTTAGAAGTATATTTACAGCGTAAAAAATAAAAGATCATGTTTTCTCAAAAAGCCAATAAAATATTTCAAGAAGTAATAGAAAAATACCATATTATTAATACGGTAGAACAACCTTTTACAAATGTGTATAATAAAGACACTCATTTATTAGAGCATTTGTTATATAGAAAATGTTGGATAGATACTGTACAATGGCATTACGAAGATATAATTAGAGACCCAAATATAGACCCAGTTGCTGCTTTAAAATTAAAAAGAAAAATAGATGCTTCTAACCAAGATAGAACCGATATGGTAGAATATATTGATAGCTATTTTTTAGAGAAATATAAAGCAGTTAGTGCTAAGGAAAATGCAACAATTAATACAGAAAGTCCTGCTTGGGGAATTGATAGACTATCTATTTTAGCATTAAAAGTATACCACATGCATGAAGAAGCTACGCGTGAAAACGCAACAGATTCGCATCGGGAATCTTGCCAAAAAAAGCTAGACGTTTTACTTGAGCAAAGAGTAGATTTAAGTACTGCTATAGATACTTTATTAAGCGATATTGCAAATGGCGATAAGTATATGAAAGTATACAAGCAAATGAAAATGTACAACGACGATGAATTAAACCCAGTTTTACGATCGCAAAAATAATTGCAATTAGTATATGCCCAAAAAACCCAAACACATATTAGTTATTAGGCTATCGGCAATGGGAGATGTGGCAATGAGCGTACCAGTAATTCGTGCATTTACTAAACAGCATCCCGAAGTAAAAATTACGGTTTTAACCAGAGTATTTTTTAAGCCTTTTTTTAGGGGAATACCTAATGTTAAGGTATATCCTATAGATTTAAAAGAAAAACACAAAGGTGTTTTTGGCTTATATAAACTAGCCAGCGAATTAAAAAAGCTGGATATAGATGCAATTGCCGATTTGCACAATGTACTACGTACTAAAATTTTAAAACTCTTTTTATTTCAGAAAAACTTTCAACAAATAAATAAAGGAAGAGCCGAGAAAAAGAATTTAATTACGGGCGAAAATTTCCAACAATTAAAAACCACGCACGAGCGATATGTAACAGTTTTTAATAAGCTAGGTTTTGGTATTAGTTTAAAAGATCCTAACTTTCCTAAAGCAATAAATATTTCCCCAAAAATACTTGCTATTACTGGCGATAAAACTAAAAAATGGGTAGGCATAGCCCCTTTTGCTGCTTATATAAGTAAAATGTATCCTTTAAACCGTATGGAAGAGGTAATAAAATCGCTTTCTAAAGAACATACTATATTGTTGTTTGGAGGAGGAGAAAAGGAAGTAGCTATACTAGATGGCATTTCTAAAAAATACAGTAGCGTTGTAAATTTAGCAGGAAAATTGTCTTTAACAGAAGAGTTAGATGTAATATCTAATCTTGAAATTATGCTAGCAATGGATTCTGGCAATGCACATATTGCAGCAATGCTAGGTATAAAAACAGTTACTATTTGGGGTGTTACACATCCTTTTGCTGGTTTTGCACCTTTTAATCAGCCAATAGATTTTGCAATACTAGCCAATAGAGAACAGTATCCATTAATACCAACTTCAATTTATGGGAATAAATATCCAGAGGGTTATGAAAATGCTTCTAATAGTATAAAACCCGAAACTGTAGTGTTAAAAATTAATACGCTTTTGCAAAAATAGTTTTTACAAGTACCTGTAATTATACATCATCGTAATCTATAGCAATAGTAGCTGTAGTTGGTTGTGCTTGGCAAGTTAAAACCAATCCTTCTTCTAATTCGCTTTCTGTTAAAATATTGTTTTGTCGCATGGTAGCTTTACCTTCTGTAATTTTGGCAATACAACTACTGCAAATACCACCTTGACAAGAATAAGGTGCATCTAAGTCTTCGTCTAAAGCAGCTTCTAAAATAGTTTGCTTTTTAGACATGCTAAAGGTTGTGGTTTCATCATCTACAGTAATGGTAATTTCGGTGTTACCACTTTCTATTGGGTTGTTAATTATTGCTGGTTTGGCAGCTTTAAATAATTCAAAATGTATGTTTGTTTCTGCAATATCATTTAAGGTTAATACATCTTTTACAGTATGTATCATTGCTTCTGGTCCACATAAATAAAAAGCATCTACTTCAATATGTTTATGCTTGTTTTTCATTACATAATTTACCGTGCTTTTTTCAATTCTTCCAAAAATAGCATCATCTTCGTCTGCTTGACTAAATACAAACTGTATCGAAAAACGGTCTTTATTGTTGTGTTGTAATTCTAAAAGCTCATTTAAAAACATGGTGTCTTTAGTGGTCTTGTTTCCATAAACCAAAATCACTTTGCTATAAACTTCTTCTTCTAAAGCACATTTAATAATACTTAAAACTGGTGTAATGCCACTTCCTGCTGCAAAAACAGCAATGTTTTTTGTTTTAGAATCGTTAGGTGTAAAAACAAATCTACCTTTGGGAGCACCTACTTCTAGTACATCTCCAACCTGTAATGTATTGTTAGCAAAAGCCGAAAAAGTTCCTCCTGCTACTTCTTTTACAGCTACTTTTAATTCGCCACTTTTAGGAGAAGAACACAGCGAGTAATCCCGACGAATTTCGTTTCCTGCAATAGTAGTTTTTAAGGTAATATATTGTCCTGCTTGAAAAGCAAATACTTGCTTTAAGTTTTCGGGTAGCTCAAAAGTTATACTAACTGCTTTATCTGTTTCTCTATGAATGCTTTTTATGGGAAGCTTATAAAATTGTGACATATTTATTTTTTTGTAAAAATAAGAAACAAAACAG
>JBMZDY010000077.1:0-7854 GCA_049614585.1 Oceanihabitans sp. | reverse complement strand
ACACTATACAGAAAGAGCAAACGAAAAATAAAAACTCAAGAGTTCGAATCGGTTCAATTTAAAATAAAATCTGTTGAATACGACGATACAGAAGAAGAACAATTAAAACTTTTATACAAAGCAGTAAAACAATTAAACGATATTGAAAAAGCACTTGTTTTCCTGTATTTAGAAGATAAAAATTACAAAGAAATAAGTGAAACAATGGGTATTAGCGAAGTTAATGCGAGAGTGAAAATGAATCGAGTGAAAAACAAATTAAGAACCATTTTAAATCCGTAAAACTATGGATGAATTAGAATTATTAAAAAAAGATTGGAAGAAAGAGGAAGCAGGACGTTTCCCAAAACTTTCGTATAACGATATTTACGGCATGCTTTTAAAAAAATCGTCCTCTATTGTAAAGTGGATTTTTATTATAAGCATACTTGAATTTGTATTATGGACAATTATTTCATTTGCTTTAAAAGATGCAGACTATAATAAGCGATTCGAATCGTATCATGCCGAGAATATTATGATTCCTTTTATGGTTCTTGGTTATGTAATATTAGCCTATTTTTTCTATAAGTTTTTTATGAATTACAGAACCATTTCGGTTACCGATAATGCAAAAAAACTTATGGAAAACATTTTAAAAACCCGAAAAACGGTTAAACAATACGTTGGATTTAACTTGGTATACCTTGCTATTTCTGCATTTTTAGTACTGGGAATACAATTTAATAGAGATGAGGAAATGATTTCGGTAATAGAAAAAGCAACCGCAAATGGCGAGTTATTTAAATTTTATGCCGTAACCATATTAATTACTCTTGTAGCATTAGCAATATTAATAGGTCTTATTTTAGGTTTTTACTACCTTATTTATGGCATACTTTTAAAACGATTAAATAAAAATTATTCCGAGCTTAAGCGATTAGAAGTTTAACTACTGCGCCACTTTCTTTTTTTATTTAAACTTTCTAAATCTGCAATAACTTCTTTTGGTACTACCTTTAAAAAAGATGGATGTTGCTCGATAGCATATTCTATTTTTTCAACAATTTCTGCTATGCTTTCGTTTTCGTAGTCTATTTCTAAAGGCGCTTTAATTTCCATAGACTGCAAAATATTTTTCTTTTTTACTCGAAGGCCTTTTTTATCGAACGATCGCCTAAAACCATCTATAACAATAGGCACAACAATAGGCTTATATTGTTTTATAATATGCGCTGTACCTTTACGAATAGGCTTAAAAGGTGTTGTAGTTCCTTGCGGAAATGTTATAACCCAACCATCGTCTAGCGCTCTTCTAATATTAGAAATATCGCTCATTTTTACTTGCCTTTTTACATCTTCTCCCTTAGATCGCCAAGTACGTTCTATACTAATAGAACCTGCATACGACAAAAATTTTGGTAACAAACCAGATTTCATGGTTTCTTTTGCTGCAACAAAATAGATATTTAATTTAGGATGCCATAAATAACCAACATTTTTAATAGAGTCTATTCTACCACTTAAACTTGCATTAAACACATGAAACATAGCTACTACATCTGCAAAATAGGTTTGGTGATTAGATATAAATAAAACATTTGTATCTGGTAAATTTTTAATTATTTCGGAGCCTTCTATTTGCAATTCGTTAAATCCTCGATACCTTCTATGTGTTAAGGTACCAGCAATTCGAATTACCCATTTTTTAAAATATAATATATGTCCGAAAGGATTTCGTTTAAATAAACCCATAAAATTTCTGGTAGTTTTGTAATACAAATGTAATAAATCTGTAGCTTTACAATGCTTCTTTTAACAAGTCTTTAATTTCACTAAGCATCATTGCTGTGGCTCCCCAAACAATATGGTTGCTAAATTGAAACGCAGGAACCTCAACATCAAGCTTATACGATGCTGTAACTTTTTTGCTAATTACATTTTTAGCATCTAAAAATTGTGTTAATGGCACTTCTATTAAGGCTTCTACTTCGCTTTCTTCTTTTATAAATCGAGGCGTTTTATTAGTAATTCCAAAATAAGGTTGCACAAAAAAATTGCTTGGTGGTATATATACTTTGGTTAATGCTTTTAATACAGCAACATCTTGCGCAGGCACACCTATTTCTTCTTGGGTTTCTCGTAAAGCTGTATGCTGTAAAGACTCGTCTTCCTTTTCTACTTTACCGCCAGGAAAACCAACTTGTGCAGAATGCACACCTTTATAGGTTTTTCGCAATATTAAAATTAACTTTGTTATTTGCTGCGCATCTGGATAAAAAAGGGCTAAAACAGCAGATTGTTTTGCATGTATTATTTTATCTTTTTGCTGCTTTAATAAAGCCTTTCTAAATGGAGGCGACATTTTTAATTGCGATGCCTCGCCTGGAAGTGGCAGATTGTTTATTTTTGAAGTGGATTTTAAAAATTCATCAAAATTCATTTATGAGACTTGTATTATATTGTATTATTTGTTTACTATTTTGGAATTGTGAAGATAAAAAAACAGCTTCAAAAAAAGCTTTAAATGTTGTTGAAAAAACTACGAATGTAAAAAAAACACCAAACAACGATTCTATTTTAAAACCCGAAAGAGAATTTCCGTTACTTACAGATGCAAATGCAATGGACTTTTTTTTGGAATATGAAAAGCATAATAAAGAAAATAAAGTACGCATTACAACCGATTTTGGCGAAATAGATATTTTACTGTACAACAAAACGAAATTCCATAGAGCTAATTTTATTTTTTTAACAAAAAAGGATTATTTTGATAATACACAGTTTTATAGAATTGTAAATAATTTTATTATACAAGGCGGAAATACCGACGATGCAAAAGTAAAACGAAAAAGAAAGTATATAGGTAAATACCTTTTACCAACCGATACCAAACGTGGCTACACACACCATAGAGGCACTGTTAGCATGCCAAGTAGTGCTATAGAAAACCCGTACAAATTAGCATCTCCATTTCAGTTTTTTATTGTACAAAAAAAAGATGGCGCTTACCATCTTGATGGCGATTACACCATTTTTGGAAAAGTAATTAAGGGAATGGATGTGGTAGACGAGATTGCAAAACAAGAAACCGATAATGCAGAATGGCCTTTACAAAATGTGTATATAAGAAAAGTAGCAATTATAAATTAGTTTTTATATAAACTAGGCAAGGTTATTTTAAACTTTACGGCAATTAAGCGTATTAGAATAACAACTATTCCTGCAATTAAAAAAACAAAATCGTTTGCAATAGGAAATTGCTTTACTAAAAAATAAGCCAAACCACCAATAATACAAGCGGTTGCATAAATTTCTTTTCTAAAAATAACTGGTATTTCATTACATAAAATATCGCGTATTACACCACCAAAACAAGCAGAAATAGTACCAAGTGCTATACAAATAATTGGGTGCAAACCTGCCGAAATTCCTTTTTCTATACCTACTACAGTGTACAAACCAATACCAATTGTATCGAACAAAAACAACGAAGTTCTTAAGTAGTTAATTTTACTTCTAAAAATTACAGCGAGTATGGTAGTAATTAATATTACGTAGGTAAATACCATATTGGTCATCCAGGAAACAGGTGTTTGCCCAATTAAAACATCTCGTAATGTGCCACCTCCAATTGCGGTAACAAATGCAATAATTAAAATACCAAATGGATCCATTTTTTTATGCATTGCTATTAGCACTCCCGAAATAGCAAAAGCTATAGTTCCTAAAATATCTATTATATAAAACATTTTTTTTAGCTTATATTTTGGTTTTTATAATTGTGTTAAATGCAACCATTTTAATTTCTATATTTTATTTTTCTTGTTTTAGTCATTTTTATTCATATCAATTTTGAAATACGTTGAATTTCTTCTCTCATATTCGATTTGGAATTTTCTTCAATCGAATAGCTTTCTGATACTATTTCAAAACACCTATCGTGAAAGAAGAAAATAAAATGTTCATATTTCTCAAATAGTTCGTCTTTGTGGTATGGATGAACAGAATTTATATTTTTAAGTTCTTTTATCCATTCCGAGTCAATTACTTTTTGAATTGAGTAAGGTTTAAGTTCTAATTTACTTGGTTTTCTTATATGCGTTACAACTACTTTAAATAAACATTAAACACCAACATCTTACATATTTTGGGTGTAGTAATTGTAATCTTTAATTACTAAACTTACAAAATCTATTGGTTTCTCTTTTGGTTCTACTGCCATTACTTTTGCAATTCTATTATGCAAATGCACAATTACATTATGTTGTCCATTAAGTAAAGCTTTATTATACAAGCTTTTTATAGTTTGCATTTCGCTATCTTTAAATATGGTAACTTGGGTATATGTAGGTATATAATTAGCATTTATTTCTTTTAAAATAGTATCGTTTATTGTTATTCTTCGTTTTTCGCTAACAACAGTTGTACCAGCTGCAATATCACCTATACGTTGTCCATTACCTCGAATTAAAATAGATAAAACAGCTAACCCGCCACTGGTTAAACTTATATCTATTATTCTTAAAATCCAGCGCACAAAATAATTGGCAAAAGTAGCTTTAGTGCCATCTAGTTTTACAACTCTAGTTTTTAATATAAACTTACCTACGGTTTGACCGTCCCAAAAAGTTTCTAACAAAACATAGTACATAAATGCTGGTAAAGAAGCAAGTAAATATATTGCCCAAGAATCTCCCATATCTAAATTTAATGTTATTAATAACATGATAACGGCTACCATATAAACAAAAACAATAATACTATCTAGCAGGTAAGCTAAAATTCTATCTCCTAAATTGGCAACATTTTGTGCGATGCCAACATTTTGAGCGGTTTCAATTTGAAATTCTTCCATATTTTCTTTTCTTTGAAAGCAAAACTACTCACAATATGCGTGAAGCTGCTTTCGTGAAGCAAAATAAAGATAAATGGTTAAAATTTGAAAGTGTTCTTTCTAATAATATAGCAATTAGTCCAGATGCTTTATCTAATTTATATATTGAAATAACCGACCACTTAAGTTATGCTAAAACTTTTTACCCAAATAGCAATACGCAATACTATTTAAATCAGTTAGCATCGCAAGCGCATCAAAAAATTTACAAAACAAAAAAAGAGTCTAAAAACCGAATTGTTTCTTTTTTTAAAACCGAGTTTCCGCTGTTGTTTTATAAGCACCAACGCGAACTGCTTATTTCGTTTTTAGTATTTTCTCTTTTTGTTATTATTGGTGCATTTTCGGCAGCAAACGAAGGCGATTTTATACGCAGTATTTTAGGAGATGGTTATGTAAATATGACTATTCAAAATATAGAAAATGGCGACCCAATGGCTGTATACAAAAAGCAAGGAGAGTTAAATATGTTTTTGGGCATAACTATTAATAATATTAAAGTAGCTTTAATGGCTTTTGCTTATGGTATACTACTTGGTATAGGGTCTTTATACATTATGTTACAAAATGGCATTATGTTAGGCAGTTTCCAATATTTCTTTTACGAACAAGGATTGTTATGGGAATCGGCAAGAACTATTTGGATTCATGGTACTATAGAAATATCTGTAATTATAATTGCAAGTTGTGCTGGATTGGTTTTAGGAAATGGCATTTTATTTCCTGGTACCTACACAAGGTTAGAGTCTTTTAAACGTGGTGTAAAAAATGGTTTAAAAATTTTAATAAGCACAATTCCTTTTTTTATAATCGCTGGGTTTTTAGAAGGTTTTGTTACCAGACATACAGAAATGCCAGATTGGTTAGCAATTTTTATTATACTTTCTTCCTTGGCTAGTATAATATATTACTACGTTATTTACCCAAGACAATTACATATTAAATTAGCACAACAAACAAAGAATGAAAAAACTAGTATTATTTAAAAAACAACGGGAATTAAGCGAAATTTTAACCGACACTTTTGGTTTTATACGAGAAGAGTTTAAGCCTTTTTGTAAAGCAATATTTCAAATTTCTGGTTTGTATTTATTATTATTTTTATTATCCATCTCGTTTTATATTTACTCTGTTGGCGATTTATTTAATATTAAACTAGACACCAATTCTGGAGGATTTGCTAGAACGCCGCTTATTTTAGGCGCGTTACTTTTGTTTGCAATATTTGGTTTATTAGCATATGCTTATGCAAACTCTACAGTATTGCACTACATTAAATCGTATGTAGCGAACGAAGGAAAAGTAAATATAGAAGAGGTAAAACAAAATGTAAAAAGTAGCATTTGGGGTTTTTTAGGGCTCAGTATTTTAAAATGGTTAACCTTAATATTCGCAATGATATTTTGCTTCTTCCCGGTATTATACTTTATGGTTCCAATGTTTGTTTTATTTAGCATTTATGTTTTTGAAAACAAAGATGCAACTACAGCATATAGTTATAGTTTTACATTAATAAAAAATGAATACTGGATAACACTAGCAACCATTTTTGTAATTGGTTTAATAGTAATGTTTGCAAGTTATGCTTTTAGTATTCCAGCAACCATTTACACCTTTATTAAAATAGGAATATTCTCGGGTGAAGTAGATCCTGGAAACATGCAAAATATAATAGACCCAGTTTATATATTATTAAATATGCTAAGTTATTTTGCGCAATTTTTATTAAACTTAATATTAACAACTGCTTCTGCTTTTATATACTTTAACTTAAACGAACGTATAAATTTTACGGGAACTTTAGAGCAAATAGATTCTATAGGAAAAAACAATATGTAAATGCGCTGTATACTTATTACACTTACTGTTTTACTTACTTGTTCGTTGGCATTTTGCCAAGCAGATTCTTTAAGTGTACAAATAGATGATTCTACTATAATAATTAAAAAAATAGAAGAAAAGCATTTAAAAAAATACCACGAAGATTCTAAATTTAATTATAACGAAGAGACAACAAATCAAAATTTTATTACCAAAGCAATATTATGGCTTAAAAATATAATACGAAGTTTTTTTGAATGGCTTTTTGGAGTTGGCAATGCTACTGGAATTTTAAAATTTATATTAAATACTTTACCCTATTTAATACTAGCGTTTTTAATTTATTTAATTTTTAAATTCTTTTTAAAAGTAAATTCTAGAAATATTATTTCTGGAAAACAAAACCCTTCAACTATTCATTTCTCTGAAGAAGAAAACATTATTAAAAACGAAGACATAAACCAATTAATAAACCAAGCAATCGCACAAAAAAACTATCGTTTAGCTATACGTTATTATTATTTATTATCGCTTAAAATATTAAGCGATAACCAAACAATAAACTGGCAAACCCAAAAAACGAATGCCGATTATATAAGCGAAATACAAACCAAAAACATTCAATCTAGTTTTATAAATATTACACGTATTTACGATTATGTTTGGTATGGCGAATTTTTTATTGATGCCGTTAAATTTGAAAAATTAAAACAACCTTTCGAGACTTTAAATAAAAAATTGAAAATTGAAAATTGAAAACTAAAGGAAAGCTATATATTATACTTACTGTTTTAACCATACTTTTTATTGTGGTTTTAGAGTACACTAAACCACAAAAAATAAATTGGTTTCCTAGTTATGCTTCCCATCATAAAATACCATTTGGCACTTTTATTTTTCAAGAACAACTAGAGCGTATTTTTAGTAAAAAAAATATAATTCCTATTAACCAATCTCCTTTCGATTATTTAAAACATAACGATAGTATTCAAGGTACATACGTATTTATAAACAATACACTTTCTTTTGGTGACGAAGAATTAGATTTACTTTTAAACTGGACCGCAAAAGGAAATACTCTCTTTATAGCAAGCGAAGAGTTAAACGGCAACCTGCAAGACACCTTAAACCTAAAAAAAGCAGTAATTAGTAATTTT